>CAZARO010000361.1:0-5893 GCA_964487165.1 uncultured Solibacteraceae bacterium
TGCCGACGCGGTTCATGCGCTCCACGATGGTGGCGCCGAATTCGCTGATGCCGTCATCGTGCGGTTCGAAGGCTCCATTGCCCACCAGGTTGCGGAAATTGTAAGTCAATTGCGATACGCGCTGGCCCAGGCCGTAGAAGGTGTCGACATCCTCGGGCTTGCGAAAGTGGGCGGCGTTTTGGATGCCGAACAGGATGCCGTAGTGGCGGGAAGATTTGGCGCGCTCGAAATCGGCGGCCGAGCCGATGCGCAGCAGCCAGTCAGGATACTGCGCGATGAAGCTATTCCAGTCCGCAAAGAGACGGATGCTTTCCTCGTAGGTATTGGCGCCGTTGCCGAAGTTGATGGCATTGATTCCGGAGTCGAGGAAGCGCTGGAAGTCCGCGGCGGTAAAGGCTGCCGGCTGGGAGAGCCACTGGCGCAGTTTAGGCTGAAGATCGCTGCGGTAGAGAAACTGGTTCAACATATCGATGACCAGTGACTCACGCATCAGGCGAATGGTTCGCTCGGAATACTCTACGGTAGCTTGCGCGAACAGGCGAAAGCGGCCGCGATTGAGAAACGGCCCGGCGAGCGCGGCGCGGGCCAGGGCTTGGAGAGCGCCCCGCCGGGTGGTGCGAATCTGCATCAAGTGAGTCTATCAGGTTACGCTTACGTGCGGTTCCGAAAGTTACCGGCCGCGACCGTGAGGGCCAAGCCGCACACCGGCGCTCTTCCGATCCCGATAGACCTGCCGCTTTGGCCGGGGGGTTCGAACGGCGCAACTCCAGTAAGGCGGCAGCGCCTCACGCGAGGAGCGCCCTTGCTGGTGAAGACAGACTTAGCTTCGATTAGGAAGCCATGGTATTGGCTTGAGACAGCTGGTTATTGGACACTGTCCAGATACCAGCAAGACTTCCTCCGGACGCTAGGAAAAGGGCGGCGGAAGCTAATGCGACAAAGGCCATCAGCAGGGTGTACTCTATTAAATCCTGCCCTGAATCATCTTGGAGAAGATGCACAAGTAGATGTTTCATGCGGAAAGTTTACGGCTGTTCTGTTCCATATGTAAGCTCCCTTTGGTTAAGTAATCGTAAAAAAAATATATCGATTGAAGTGGGATATATAAGATCGCATTGGATTCCTCGACACAAGTCAGGCTTAGTCGGGTAATCCCCTGCCGCTGGGCGGGATTGGACTTAGGAAGGGGAGTACACCACGCTGTTGTGATGCCTTGCCGGTCTTGCCCCCTGCGGCGCGGATGTTCGCTGATGTATAATCCCGAAATCAGGCATGGACAAGAAAGCCGTCCAGGGACACGCTGCAGAGAAGTTTAGCGCCGCGCTGGAGACACTGGCCGGTCAGATCAAGCGCGACCGCTCTGTGTTGGCAGTCGTACTGTGCGGCAGCCTGTCGCACGATACCGTCTGGGAGAAATCCGATATCGACCTGGTGCTGGTAACTATCGACGGCAAGAAGCCCGAAAAGGAATCGATCTCGCTCTACGCCGGCGGAATCAACGTACACGCCTTGCTCCTCCCGCGGACGGAATTTCGCAAGATGGTGGAAGGCTCTATTCGCAATTCCTTCGCCCACTCATTCCTCGCCAAAGGGCGCTTGCTATACACCAACGACGAGACGCTGGCGGAACTTTGTTCCCAACTGCAGACCATTGGGGAGCGCGACTTACAGTTGATGCTGTTGGCGGCCGCATGCGGCGCGCTGCCGGCGGTCTACAAGGCGCATAAGTGGTTCCAAACCCGCGGTGACATGGACTATACGGCCCTGTGGATCCTGTACGCGGCCACGGGGCTGGCGAAAATCGAAGTGCTGGGCGCGCGGCTCGTGGCAGACCGGGAGGTGCTCCCGCAGGCGATGAAGTTGAACCCGGCGTTTTTCAAAATCGTGTACAGCGATCTTTTGAACGCCAGGAAGACCGCGAAGAGCGTGCAAGCCGCCCTTTCCGCGATTGACGACTATCTGGCGAAACGAGCCCCGGATCTGTTTCATGCGGTCATCGGCCACCTCCGCGAGGTGGGTGAAGCGCGTTCGGCCACGGAAATTGAAGACCACTTCCAGCGGAACTACGGCATCGAAGGAGTAACCGGCGCCTGTGAATACCTGTCCGACCAGGGGCTGATCGGCAAGGCGCATTTGCCCGTGCGGCTGACTAAGAAGAGTAATATCGAGGTGGAGGAACTGGCATTCTTCTACGCCACGAAGGCGGCCGATGGCCGGTAAAGCCAGAGCAGCACCAGGGCCTGCCAAGCCAGCCCCACGCACCAGCATTGCGGTGCAAGGCGCGCGCGTACACAACCTGAAGAACGTCTCGGTAGAACTGCCGCGCGACAGCCTGACGGTCGTGACGGGGCTGTCCGGCTCCGGGAAATCGAGTCTGGCCTTCGACACCATCTACGCCGAGGGGCAACGCCGGTACATGGAATCCCTATCGAGCTACGCCAAGCGTTTCGTGGCGCAGGTGGCCAAGCCCGACGTGGACTTTGTGTTCGGACTCTCGCCGGTGATCTCCATTGAGCAGAAGACGATCGGCAGCAACCCGCGGTCCACCGTGGGCACCATGACCGATATCGCGAGCTACCTGAACCTGCTGTTCGCGACCATTGCCGAGGCGCATTGCCCCCGCACGGGTGAGCGCGTACCGGCGCGAAGCGCGAATCAGATTCTGGAAGCCATCCTGTCGCTGCCACAAGGCTCACAGGTGGAACTGCGCGCGCCGGTGTTCCGTGTCTACGGCGAGGAGCTGGATTTCGTGTTCACGGAGATCCGCAAGAAAGGCTGCCGGGAAATCGTGGTCGATGGCAAACGGCTCGATCTTTCCGCCGGGATTAGCCTGGACGAAGCGAACGTAAGGGATATGGACGCGGTGGTGGACCGTTTCATCGTGGGCCCGCAACACGAAAAAGCACTCAAGGCAGGGATCGCCGCCACTTTGCTGACCGGCGACAGCCTGATGCAGGTGCAAGTGCTGAAAGGCGCCGGCAAGGCCGAGACCGAACGCTTCTATGGCGGGTTATGCAGCCGGACGCATCGCTTTGTGTATGGCGGGATTGAGCCGGAGTACTTCATGTTCAACAATCCGGAAAGCGCCTGCCGGACGTGCGGCGGGCTCGGCGTCCACAAGGTCACGCATCCGGAACTGCTGGTGCCCGATCCGAAGCGCAGCATTCGCGGCGGCTGTTTCGTGCGCGAGGCATTCCGATACAACCCGGACACGTGGGACGGACGGGTGATGTATAGCATGGCGAACAGCTTGCGATTCTCGCTGGATGAGCCGTGGGAAAAGCTACCCGAGGCGGCGCGCAACGCCATTCTCTACGGCCTGGATGGCCGGAAGCTGCAGACCATGCTGCCGCCGGAAGCCAAGACCAAACGCGAGGAGTTCGAAGGCCATGAAGTGAGCTTCGGAGGAATCGCGCGGCGCATCGAGCGGAATTACCGCCGCTACCGGCAGAAAGGCGAAGCCCATTCGAACATGGAGGAGTGGCTGGACAAGGTGATGGTGGAGCGAACGTGCCCCGACTGCCGCGGCGCGCGGCTACGCGCGACCCGATTGCTCTTCACCATCGGCGGCAAGACGATTTACGATGTGGGCGGGCTGCACTTCGACGAACTGCACGCGTTCCTGGGCGGCATCAAGCCGGCCGGGCGCGGGGCGGCCGCGGGGCGGCAGGTACTGGGGGAGATTCGCGGGCGCGTGGAACTGCTGCTGGGCATCGGGCTGGACTACCTGAACCTCAACCGCCGCTCGGGAACGCTATCGGGCGGCGAGTCGCAACGGATTCGGCTCTCCACGCAAATCGGCTCGGGGCTGATGGGCATGCTGTACGTGCTGGACGAGCCGAGCATCGGTCTGCATCCCAAGGACAACGTGAAGATGATCGCCACGCTGGAGAGACTGCGCGACATCGGCAACACGGTCATCGTGGTGGAGCACGACGAAGATAGCATCCGCGCCGCGGACCACATTGTGGAGATGGGCCCCGGTCCCGGGGTGCACGGCGGGCGGGTGGTGGCGCAGGGGACGCTCGACGACATTATGGCCTGCGTGGAGTCGCCGACCGGGCAGTTTTTCTCCGGCAAGCGGGCCATTCCGGTGCCCGCGCGGCGCCGCCAAGGCACCGGCCGGAAGCTTACGGTGCGCGGGGCGCGGGAAAACAATTTGAAATCGGTGGACGTGGAATTCCCGCTAGGGACCATGGTGGCGATCGCTGGCGCGTCGGGATCGGGCAAGAGTACGCTGGTCAACGAGATTTTGTACAAGGCGCTTTGGAAGCGGCTGGTGGACACGCGGACTCTGCCGGGCGAGCACGACGGACTGGAGGGCGCCGAGTACGTGCAGAAGGTGGTCAATATCGACCAATCGCCGATCGGCCGCAACAGCCGGTCGAACCCCGCCACGTACATCGGCTTCTATGACAACATCCGCGAACTGTTCACGCAGGCGCCCCTGTCGGTGGAGCGCGGTTACAAAGCGGGACGGTTCAGCTTCAACGTCAAGGGCGGCCGCTGCGAGGAGTGCCAGGGCGAGGGTGTGATTACTACCCAACTCTACTTCATGCCGGATGTCGAAGTTACCTGCGCGGTGTGCAAGGGCGCGCGTTTTGGAGCGGAGACGCTGGAAGTAACGCTGCGCGGCAAGACCATCACCGACGTGCTCAACATGCCGGTGGAGGAAGGCGTGAAGTTTTTCGCGGCCGAGCCGGTGGTGAGCAGGAAGATTGAGGTGCTGAACGACCTGGGACTGGGCTATCTGACGCTCGGACAATCGGCCACGACGTTGTCCGGCGGCGAGGCGCAGCGCATCAAGATCGCAGCGGAGTTGAGTAAGCTGCAACGGTCGAAGCATACGGTCTACATTCTGGACGAGCCGACCACGGGGTTGCACCTCGCCGACGTCGAGCGCCTGCTGGAATGTTTGCAGCGCCTGGTGGACGCCGGGCACACGGTGCTGGTGATCGAGCATCATCTCGACGTGATCAAGACCGCGGACTATGTGATCGATCTCGGGCCGGAGGGCGGCCACGCCGGCGGCGAGGTGGTGGTGACAGGCACGCCGGAGCAGGTCGCGGCATGCGCGCAGTCGTACACGGGCCGCTTCCTGAAGCAGCGGCTACGGGAGTCGGCGGCGACGTAGAGCGACAATGAAAACGGAATTGCTGCGATTCAACGGCGCTGTCGAGCGCGATCCCGCCATCGATGCGTGGATGAGGGAGCAGGCAGGCGAATTGGGAGCCATCGCGCATCGCTGGTTTGAGGCGATGCGAAAGTGCGGGGATGAAGTCCGGGAACTGTTGCATGACGGCTGTCCGGTGGCATGTTTGGGAGACGTGCCTTTCGGCTACGTAAATGTATTCACCTCGCACGTGAACGTGGGGTTCTTTCAAGGCGCAGCGCTGCCGGATCCGGCCCGCTTGCTGCAAGGCACAGGCAAGTTCATGCGTCACGTGAAGCTGAGACCGGAAACGGACTCAGACGCCGCAGCGCTAAGCAGGCTCATCGAGCTAGCGTACTCGGAGATAAAGGCACGCGTCGAAAACGGCTAGCGAACCACGCGCTTTCGCCGGTTTGTGTGTTCATCTGTGGCCAGACTTGTGCTGCCCGCGGTACGACTCCGTCCCACTTACTCATTTGCAGCCGCACGCTCCTTGCTGTACTCTCGAATCAGGCGGTGGAGTCCGCCCGAACTGCCGCTCTCCAAGTGGCCAATGACTCCTACAGCAGCAATTGCTGTAGGAGCGCCCCGGCCCGAATCCGTGACTCCTCAGCAAAAACTTTTGACCATCGGAGACGGGTATGGAACAGGTCTGGTTCTCAGCGGCTTTGTGGCTTATCCTGGCGTTGATCGCCACGCTGCTATCGATTTGGTTCAGGATCTCGACGGCGCTGTCGGAGA
>CAZARO010000362.1:0-5892 GCA_964487165.1 uncultured Solibacteraceae bacterium
TGCGGGTCCTGCTGATGGGCGTTTACACCGTCGACCAGAACCAACGCGCGGTGAAAATCAGGTTCGGCCGTGCCGTCCGCGTGCCGGGCAATAAGACCACGCTCGACGATCCCATCGCCGAGGCCCTCCTGCCCGAGGAAAGAGTTCGCTACACCTACCCGCAGGTACGCGTGATCCAACCCGGCGGCCCGTACTTCAAGATGCCCTGGGAGAAGGTGCGCAAGGTCTCCATCGCCACCATGACCGTGAATATGGCGCTCGACCCGGAGACTCCCGGCGCCAACGACGGCGGCACTCGCCTGGAGGCTGTTACCAAAGACCAACTCAATACCGGGCTCACGGGCCAGATCCGGTATCGCGTGAGCGAAGCCAACCTGTACGCGTTCCTCTTCGGCATCAAGCGGCCGTTCGTCCACGTGGTAGCTTATTTCGTCTCCGTGCTGCGCCAGCGCATCGCCAATTTCGAGGCCAAGCCGGAGCCTGCCGGTGTGGCCGATGGCGCCGGTGCGGTGGTGCCGCTGGCCGGCAGCGAGATGACCGGGATCTCCATCAACGACCTGCGCAAGAATCTGCGCGACCTCAACGAGTACATGGACAACGAGTGCCGCTCCGCGCCGGCGCGCTATGGCGTGATACTGGACGCCTCGCTGATTACCGGCATCGACCCACCGCCGGAAGTGGAATCGGCGCTCGCGGCCATCAACACCGCGCACAATCAGGTGTCGAGCGACATCAGCCTGGCGCAAGCCGCGGCGGACCAGCGCGTGGTGCAATCGCGGCGCGCCGTGGAGATTGAGACGTTGCGTGCGCAGGCGGAAGTGGAGCCGGTGAAATCGCTGGCGGCCGAACTGGGTGCGTTGCACCGCACCGGGCCTAATATATTGGGCGCCTATCTGCGCAACGTGCGGCTGGCGCTCTATGACAAGGCGCAACAGATCTACCTGGAGGCGGGCAAATGACGGATTTCCTGGTAGGCGTGATCATGGTATTCCTCGCCGCGTTTATCGGCGAGTTTGTGATTTTGGCCCTGTGCCGTATCTTCGGCATCTACGCGGTAGTGCAGGAGCGCACTGCGCGCGTCTACATGTTATTCGGGAAAGTAGTCGGCATCCTGGATGAACCGGGGCTGTACTTTCTGCCCGGCAAGCTGGGACCGGCGGCGTTCGTCATCAACTTTCTGGGCAATTGCTACGTACTCGATTTACGGCTCGACCAGGAGTACCTGCGCAGCCAGCCGGTCAATTCCGAAGAAGGCGCGCCCATGGGCATCGGCATCTGGTATGAGATGTGGATCAGCGATCCGGTTTCCTACCTTTTCAAGAATACCGATCCGCGCGGGTCGCTGCGCGCTAACGTGAGCAATGCCACGGTGCGCTGCCTGAGCAATATGAAGCTGGCGGAGATGCTGGAAACGCGCCACAACATGAGCCAGACGGTGCGCGCCGAAGTCACCGGCAAATCGCAGGCGTGGGGCTATCAGCTGGGGTCGGTCTACATTCGCAAGGTGCATTTCCGCGACGCCGGCATGATCAAGCAGATCGAGGAAAAGGTGGTCAACCGTTTGCGGCAGGTGACCTCCGCCATTAAGCAGGCAGGCGCCAACCAGGTGAGCGTGATTACCAGTTCCGCCGAGCGCGAAGCCGCCATCGAATTCGCCAAGGCCGCGGCCATCCGCCCGGCCACGCTGGGGCAGGCGCTGCAGGAGATCGCCAGCGAACCGGCGGTATCGGAAGCGCTCTTCGATGTGCTCGAAACGCAGCGCATTCTGGCCGGCAATGCGCGCTTCATTTTGCTGCCGTCGGGGCCGCACTCGCGCATTCTGGCGAACTTGCTGGCCGCCGACGGCGCATCGAAAAAACCGGCCGCCGGCACGTCGTAAAATAGCGATGTGAAAAAGATTCTGCGGGTGGCGCAATTCGTAGTGCTGGCATTCGTCCTGCTATATGCCGGCGACTACGTTTCGGCGCGCTTCCGCCTTCCCAACGACCGGCAGACGCTGGGCAGCGTGGATGTGCAGGTCATGTGGGCCATCAAGCAGAAGAACGGGCGCATCGATTACGAACTGGGCGATACCGAGACGCGGCCTTGCCTGTATTCGCTCTTCCCGCACCTGGGATATACGCCCTGCTGGTACCTCACGCGGCATAAGAATCAGGTGATCAGCGTGGGCAGCCTTCGTCACCCTCCAGTGACTTGCTACCCTGTGGATTCGTGCCGCTTTCCACTAAGATTACCCGAACCTATTTCCTGTTGGTCCTCTTCCTCGCGCTGCGAGCCTTCGGCAACTTGAGCCTGGCGTGGGGCACCAAGCACATGCCGGAGACTCTGGCGGCCGACCCGCTGGTGTACATCCGCTCCATGCTTCATCCCGGCATCGCCGTGGGGGTCGCGATGCTGATCCTGGCGCTGCTGGTGCGGCTGGCGCTGCTGAGCCTGGCCGATCTCAGCTTCATTCTGCCGATGACCGCGATTGGATACGTGCTGGCGGCGCTGCTGGGGCGCGTCTTTCTGCATGAGGACGTCAGCCCGCAGCGATGGCTGGCGGTGACGCTGATTTTCGCCGGCGCCGCGCTGGTGAGTTCCACCCCGCAGGCCACTTCCAAAGTCGAGGGCTCGCGATGACCTGGATTCTGCTGACGGTGATGGTGGTCGCCACGGTGCTCAGCGACCTGCTGCAAAGCTTCGAGATGAAACGCGCCGGCGAGCAATCGGTGGGGGCACGCGGCGTGGGCCGGCTCCTGCGGATGGTGGTGGCGCGGCGCTATCTTCTGCTCTCCATCGTATGCCTGGCGTTCTCGTTCTTCGCGTTTATGGCGCTGGTGCAATCGGCGCCGCTCAGTTTCGCCGTCCCCGCGTCGGCATCGAGCTTCATTCTGGAGACCGTGCTGGCGAAAATTCTGCTGAAGGAGCACATCGGCGGGCGTCGCGCGGCGGGGTGCCTGCTGGTGCTTTGCGGGGTGGTGCTGCTGGGAAAGTAAGAGACCGATCCCTTGCGGTCGCGGCTCGGTAAGCGCCTTTCCTCGGTAAGCGCCTTTCTGAGCCGCGACCGCGAGGGAGCGGTCCCCTACTCTTCCGAATTCACCGGCACCAGCGTACCGCCGCGAATGTAGTAATCGCTACCACGCCAGCGAATGCTGCGGCACCCGAAACTGGCGATCCAGATGAGGAACGCCATCGCGTCCCACAGCGGAATGAGGCCCATTTTCCGCCAGTACGAGCGCTGTTTCAACCCCCACACCGCGATCATCGCGGTAATCGCGCAGCGCATGGCGAAGTACAGCCCGAGGTATCCGGCCGCGACGGCCCACGTGGGGTGAATCGCCACCGCCGCCAGCGCCCAGGGCAGCCCGTGCGTGAAGACCAGGCCGAGATGGCCCGAAGGCCGCATGTAGCGCATCACGGTCATCCACCGTAACCGCTTGTAAATCAAATCCTTAATGGAGTGGTAGTCGGCCACGGTCTCCACCGTGTAGCGCGACAGCTCCACTTCCACGCCCTGGTCGGCGATCAGGCGCCCCACCAGCAGATCGTCCGCCGGGCGATTCTCGATGGATTCGTAACCGCCGAAGGCCGCCAGCCGGTCGCGCGTAGTGGCGATCGTCGGTCCCAGGGCAAATTTGACGCCATCCAGTTGCCATGCCACCACGATGCCGGCGTAGAAATCGGACATCATTCCCACCGATTGCAGGTGATCCGCGAAGCTGCGTTCGTCGATAGATAGGTAGAAGCAGGTGACGGCGCCGATCTTGGGGTCGGCCAGCGGCGCTATCACCTTGCGCAAATAGTCCGGCCGCACGCGCACGTCGCTATCGCTGATGACCACGTGTTCGTGCTCCGCCTCGCTCACCAGGCGGGCCAGTTTCGCCACCTTGTCGTTGGAAGCATCGCGGCCGGAGCCAAACAACACGCGGATGGGCCGCTCGGGGAATTCCCGCTTCAGCCGGTCGATCAGCGGAAGCGCGGGATCGTCCCGGTCACCCACGCAAAACAGCAGTTCGTACTCCGGATAATCCTGCCGGCAGAAGCTGGCGAAGTTCTCGTAAGCATCCGGGTCGAGGCCCCGGATGGGCTTCAGGTTACTGATCGGCGGGGTAAATCCCGTATCGAAGCGGCGCACTGGGCGCCGGAAGAATCGCCAGCAGCTGAAGAGCGCGATCCCGTAGTAGACGAACGGAATCGCCGCAACTCCCAGTAATAGAAGGGGCAGGGTGTTCATCGACGCGGAGACCCCCGGAACCCGTCACGTAAGTGCATTCAACTTGTTGACGCTAAAACTCCGCCGGAGGATACACCTTATCGGTAGCCCTTATGAACTAGCAGGCCGCCGGACGTTTTGTTAGATTGGAGTCTTGTGCGGCATCGCAGGATTTACGCATCGTAACTCGCGCCCGGACCCCGCGCGCATCCGCGAAGCCGCCCGCGTCATCCTCCACCGTGGGCCCGACCAGCAGGGCGTGTTCGAGACCGGGACCGTATCCCTGGCCGCTACCAGACTGAAAATAATCGACTTGTCCTCCGGTGCCCAGCCTCTTTTCTCGCCCGATCGCGATACCGTAATCGTCTTCAATGGCGAGATTTACAACTATGCGGAATTGCGGCGGGAACTGGAACAGCGCGGCCACGGCTTTCAATCGCAGAGCGATACCGAGGTGGTCCTGGCCTCCTTCCTTGAATGGGACGTGGACTGTTTCGCACGCTTCCGGGGGATGTTCGGGCTGGCGCTCTGGACGGAATCGCGCGGCCGCCTGATTCTGGCGCGCGACCGCATGGGCATCAAGCCGCTCTATGTGGCGCGCCGCGGTCCGGACCTTTACTTCGGGTCGGAGCTGAAGACGATCTTCGTGCACCCCGAGATCGAGCGCAATTTGAACCCCGCGGCGCTCGATTGCTACCTCTCTTTGAACTACGTGCCGGCGCCGTACAGCATGGTGGAAGGCATTGAGAAACTGGCTCCCGGCCATTGGCTGGAGTGGCAGGGGGGCAAGACGCGCTCGCAGGCTTACTGGCGGATTCCGCGCGGGGTGGAATCGCCGTGCAGCCTGGAAGACGCCACCGGTAAGCTCGATGCGCTGCTGCGCGACTCGGTCCGCGAGCACCTGCTCTCCGATGTACCGCTAGGATTGTGGCTGTCGAGCGGCCTGGATTCCTCCACTTTGCTGCACTATGCCGCGGCCGCGTCGCCCACGCGGCTGAAGACGCTCTCGATTTCCTTCGCGGGGCGGAGTTGCGACGAAGCGGCGCCTATCCGCGAGCTCGCTGCCCGCTACGGCACCGACCACCAGGAGTTCGATGTCAATCCCGAGAGCGGCCTGGCGGACGCTATCGAGCAGTTTGCGTATTATTTCGACGAGCCCAATGCGGATGGCGGGGCGCTGCCGGTGTGGTTCCTTTCGCGCATGACGCGGCAAAACGTGACCGTGGCGCTGAGCGGGGAAGGTGCCGACGAGCTGTTCGGAGGGTACCTGACGTATCGCGCCGATCTGCTGGCGCGGCGCGTCCGGCGGCTGCCCCGATGGCTGCTGCGCCAAGGCCGCTGGTTGCATGCCTTGCCGGTTTCCGACGAGAAGATCGGCTTCGAGTACAAGGTCAAACGCTTCGTGGAAGGCTGCCTGATGCCCGCCAATCAGGCGCACGTCTATTGGAATGGCAGCTTTTCCGAAGAGGAAAAGGCCGGGATTGCGGACCTCCCGCTACCCGGAGCGATGGCCGGCGTCCTGCGCGATCTTTCCCCCAGGGGCGACGACTTGGAGGCGTATCTGCGCTTCGACCAGCAGTATTATCTTCCCGACGATCTGCTGGCCAAAGTGGATCGCATGAGCATGGCGCACTCCATTGAAGTGCGTCCGCCGTATCTCGACCACCGCATCGTGGAATTCGCCGCCACGCTGCCGG
>CAZARO010000363.1:0-5867 GCA_964487165.1 uncultured Solibacteraceae bacterium
ATCCCAGCTTTCCGGCAATGTAAGTGACATTGGGATGCCATCCTGCCCCACTTGGGACAACTCCCAGGCCTCGGAACGAACCTTCTGGAGAGCTATCAGCTTAGAACACTTTAAAGCAAAACGCCTGATTCGAACCTTCCGGACTGAGCGAATACTCTCCCGGCTCCAGGCTTTCATCCACTTCTATCTTCCAGACGCCCTCGGAGGAGAGCCGCGTGACCACGATGCGGATGGCCTGTGGCGGCTTCTTGGCGGGAAAAAAGAGCTCGCGGTGTCCGCTCTTGACATCAAATTTAAAGAGCTGCAAGTTGCGGGGCGCTAGATTCACCGACTTCATGAGGAAGATAGGCGAGGCGAGCGGAGTCCTGGCGGAGGAACTGGCCCCATCGACGATGAAGGTGGAATCGTCCTTCTTCTTTTCCTCTTTGGCGACGACGGACTCGGTGGGAATCAGGTTGTCGGCATGTTTGAGATACGGCAGATCGGGCTTCGGCGGCACCGGGCCGTCGTATTTTTGAGCCGGGGCGGCAAGAGCCACGGCGAGAGCCAGCCAGACATATCGACGCAGCATAAGCAGATCCAATTCATCTTAACTCAGCCTACCTACCGGGGGTCGTTCGCCATCGCCGCACGTGCTAAGCTTAGTCGGACCATATGGCAGACGAACAAAAACCCAAGGCGAGCAAGAAGACAAAGAGTCCTGAAGCCAAGGACGAACATAAAGAAAAGAAAGCCGGCGGCGCGGCGGCCAAGGCCGCTCCGCCCGCGGAAGCTGCGCCCGTGGAAGCTCCGCGGGTGCCGAAGAAGTCGATGAAACCGGCGAAGCTACAGAAGAAGAATAATCCGCACTTGCCGCGCAAGCTGAAAAAGGCGCAAAAGAAGGCCGCGGCCGCCGTTATCGCAAAGCCAATCCCATCGTAATCAGACCGAAGGCGCCGATAGCGAGGGCCCCGATGCGGTTCAGCCACACGACTGCCCGGTCGTTGAAGCGATCGCGAAAATGGCCCGAGATCATGGCCAGCAGCGTCCACCAGGACATCGCGCCCAAAAAGATTCCCAGCACCAGCACGCTGGTGAGCGGCCACGGGCGGCGTTCCCCCAATCCCAGCACGGCGAGCACGGCCAGAAACGAGAGGACCGTGGTGGGGTTGGTGAGGGTCAGCAGGAACGTGGTCGCTATATCGGAGCCGGCGGAGTCGCGCGGCGTGCCATCGCCGAGCGATTTCGGCCGTCTGAAGTAATAGACCAGGCCGATAGCAATCAGCAGCACGCCTCCCACCACGCGGATCCAGAACAATTCGCGGACCAGCCAATCGATGATAAGCGTGATGCTGAATCCCGCGATGGAGCCGTAAGTGGTATCCGCCGCCGCCGCGCCGAACCCCGAGGCGATGCCTGCGAGCCGGCCCTTGGCGATGGTGCGGGAGACGCACAGAACATTGACCGGTCCTACTGGAGCCGAAATGGCGAGCCCGGCGATGGCTCCGCGCAGGAGCAGTTCCGCTGATGTCATTCGAGGGGTCCCGCATTCATTATGCGGGATACTGGATGGGCCCCGCCGAAATTATTGGAATCGAGTCAGGCCAGCACCGGCACGCCCCAGGAGCAGCCGCGCATGTCGCCGGTCTTCTGAAATTGCTCGTGCATGCCGAACGCAGCCGAGAGCGTTTGCGGAGTGTGGCCGCCTTCCACAATGGTCAGGTAGCTGTGCAACAGCTCGCGGTACTCCGGGTGGGCGCACTTTTCGATAATCTCGATGGCACGCTCGAAGGGCGCCTTGCCGCGCAGGTCGGCCACGCCGAACTCGGTGGCTATGATCTGTACCGAGTGCTCGCTGTGATCCACGTGCGAAACCAGCGGCACGATGGTGCTGATCTTCAAACCCTTGGCCGTCGACGGGCAGGTGAAGATGGACAGATAGGCGTTGCGCGTGAAATCGCCCGACCCGCCGATGCCGTTCATAAGCTTCCGTCCCATCACGTGGGTGCTGTTGACGTTGCCGAAAATGTCCACCTCGATGGCCGTGTTAATAGAGATGACGCCCAATCGCCGGATGATCTCCGGGCTGTTGCTGATTTCCTGCGGCCGCAGCACCACGCGGGAGCGGAAGAACTTCAGGTTGTCGTAAACCCGCTTGAGCGCCGGCGGCGTGACCGTGAACGAGCAACTGCTGGCGAAACGGACGCGCTCCTGCTCGAGGAGAGCGACCACGGAATCCTGGATGACTTCCGTATACATCTCGAACGGCGGAATGCCGGGATGGCTGCCCAGTGCGCCCAGCACCGAATTGGCGATATCGCCCACGCCGGATTGGATGGGCAGAAACGGCTTGGGAAGCATTCCGGAAGCCAGTTGGGAGGCCAGGAACTCGGCCACGTTGTAGCCGATTTTTTCGGTCAGCGGAGTAACTTCGCTGAAGCCGCGCGCTTCGTCGGGCAGGTCCGTTTCCACCACGCCCACGATCTTCGATGGATCGATGGCGATTATCGGCGAGCCGATGCGGTCCGACGGCGTATAAATCGGGATCTGCTTGCGATACGGCGGATCGGCGGGCTCATAAATGTCGTGCAGGCCCAGAATGGCGGCGGGATGATGGCGGTTCAGCTCTACGATTACTTTTTTCGCCAGGTTGCAGAAGGTCGGCGCCGAACCGACGGCGGAGGTGAGCAGGATACCCCCGCCGGCCATAATATCGGCCGCTTCGATGACGGCCACGTCCACCGGACCCAGAAAACCGTAGCGCGTCACCTGCGGCATCACCGAAAGGTGCAGGTCGAAAAAGCGCGTCTGGCCGGAGTTGATGCGGTCGCGCAGGTCGCCGTTGGTCTGGTACGGCGTGCGAAACTTCATGGCCCGCGCCTTGGAAAGCGCGCCATCGAGCGATGGGCCGGTGGAAGCGCCGGTGAGGACTCCAATCTGGAATTCCTTGCCGGCATTGTGAGCAGCGGTAGCGCGTTCGGCGATGGCCAACGGGACAGCCTTCGGCACACCGGCCGGAGTGAATCCGCTGAAAGCTACGTTTTGTCCGTGCTCAATAAAAGAAGCAGCTTCCGCTGCCGTCAGAACGGGGAATGAAGCAATCATAAAGTCCTTCTTAGTTCGTGGAAAAGTGCCAGCAGCTCGCGGCTGGCGGCGAAAGGCGTTTTGCGGCCGGTTCGCACTTCCTCTTCGAGCAGAGGGAGCCGCGCGGCCACTTCGCGATTACGGCGAAACAACTGGTCGAGACCCAGCATGGTCAGCTCGTGCATCCATTCGAGAGCCTGCAAATTCCGCCGGCGCGCGAGCCAGCCGTTGCCATCGAGCAGCTCGCGATGCGCCAGCACCGTTTGCCACACCGCCGCAATCCCGTCGCCGGAGATAGAGGAGCAGGTGAGCACTTGCGGCGTCCAGCCGTCGGGCGATGCCGGGAAGAGGTGCAGCGCGCCGGCATATTCGACGCGCGCCCGCTCGGCCTTGGGCCGATTGTCGCCATCGGCCTTATTGATGGCCATGCCGTCGAGCATCTCGATGATGCCGCGCTTCATGCCCTGCAGTTCGTCGCCCGCGCCGGCCAGCATCAGCAGCAGAAAGAAATCGGTCATGGAGCGGACCGCGGTCTCGCTCTGTCCCACCCCGACGGTCTCCACCAGCACGTTGCGATAGCCGGCGGCCTCGCACAGCAGCATGGTTTCGCGGGTCCTGCGGGCCACGCCGCCCAGATGGCCCTGCGCGGGCGATGGCCGGATAAAGGCGCGCTCCTCCACTGCCAGCCGTTCCATGCGCGTCTTGTCGCCCAGGATGCTGCCGCCCGAAATGGGGCTCGAGGGGTCCACGCTGAGGACGGCGACATTTTCGCCGCGCTCGCGGATGAGGTGCATGCCCAGCGCATCGATGAAGGTGCTCTTGCCGACGCCCGGCACGCCCGTAATTCCCACTCGGAGCGCGTGCCCGGTGTGCGGCAGCAGGGCGTCGAGCAGACGCGCGGCCAGGTCGCCATCGGTGGGCAGGTTGCTTTCGATCACCGTGATGGCGCGCGCGAGGACCATGCGGTCCGCGCTCAGGACGCCGTCGACATAGTGCTGGAAAGGGAGGCGGCGCATGTAAGACTACTCTACAGGGCTGGCCGGAAACCGCTTGCAAGCTATAGGTTTCTGTGTGGCCCGGACGCTTAAGTGGGGCAGGATGGCATCCTGCGGCCGAGTGGCACTCGGCCTTCCGACACATCTATGCACCCGGCCGCGTGCATCCATCGGCAGGCGGGTTGCCAGGGGTACCCTCTGGGTCCCGCAGGTTGCCAACCTGCCCCACTGCGGTGCTGACTGCTGAGGGAGTTGCAATATTCGGCTGATCGACCGCTCCCTCGCGGTCGCGGCTCGGTGGGCTCTCGCAAACACAGAGGCGCCATTCCGCTTTTGCAACTCCCCCATCCGAGAGCCGATAGCGTTCCTACGCGGCACGCGCGCTCCCGATCAGCGCATTGAGTATCTTCTGCGCGGCCACCGGAATTACCGTGCCGGGGCCGAAGACTTCGGCCACTCCCGCCTGGAACAGAGCGTCGTAATCCTGCGGCGGAATCACTCCGCCCACCACAACCTGGATGTCCTGGCGGCCCAGCTTCTTCAACTCGGCGATGGCTTCCGGCACCAGCGTGCTATGTCCGCCCGCCAGGCTCGAAACGCCCAGTACGTGGACGTCGTTTTCGACGGCCATGCGGGCGGCCTCGCGGGGAGTTTGAAACAGCGGGCCCACGTCCACGTCGAAGCCCAGGTCGGCAAACGCCGTGGCGATTACTTTGGCGCCGCGATCGTGCCCGTCCTGGCCCATTTTCGCCATCAGGATGCGCGGCCGGCGGCCTTCGAGCGCGGCGAATTCCTCGGCCAATTCGCGCGCTTTGCGGAAGTCCGGATTGTCCTGGATCTCGGAAGAATAGACGCCTGAGATTGTCCGGTTCACTGCCTGATACCTCCCGAATACCTTTTCCAGAGCCGTGGAAATTTCTCCCAGTGTCGCCCGCCGGCGGGCTGCCTGCACTGCCAGTTCCAGCAGGTTGCCGGAGCCATTTTGCGCGGCGTCGGTGAGCGCCGCCAGTGACTGTTCCACGGCCGCCTGGTCGCGAGCCGCGCGAACCTGCGCCAGCCGATGAAGCTGCGACTCGCGCACCGACTTGTTATCCACCACCCGCACGTCGATCTGCTCCGCCTCCGCCGGGCGGTACTTGTTCACGCCGACGATGGTCTCCTTGCCGGCATCGATCTGCGCCTGCCGGCGCGCGGCGGCCTCTTCGATGCGCATCTTGGGGATGCCGGTCTCGATAGCCTTGGCCATGCCGCCCAGGCTTTCGACTTCCTGTATGTGATGCCACGCCTGGTGCATCAGTTCGTGGGTGAGAGACTCGACATAGTAACTGCCGGCCCAGGGGTCCACCACTTTGGTGACGCCGGTCTCTTCCTGCAGAAAGATTTGCGTGTCGCGGGCGATGCGCGCGGAGAAATCGGTGGGCAGCGCGATGGCCTCGTCGAGCGCGTTGGTGTGCAGCGACTGCGTGTGCCCCAGGACTGCGGCCAATGCCTCCACGCACGTTCTCGGGACATTATTAAAAACGTCCTGCGCCGCGAGACTCCAGCCGGAGGTCTGCGAATGCGTGCGCAGGGCCATCGATTTGGGATTCTTGGGATGAAAGCTCTTGACGATCTTGGCCCACAACACGCGGGCCGCGCGCATCTTGGCAATCTCCATGAAATGGTTCATGCCGATGCCCCAGAAAAAGCTCAGACGCGGCGCAAAAGTATCGATATCCAGGCCGGACCGGATGCCGGTGCGGATGTATTCCAGGCCGTCGGCCAGGGTGTAGCCCAATTCCAGATCGGCCCTCGCGCCGGCTTCCTGCA
>CAZARO010000364.1:0-5861 GCA_964487165.1 uncultured Solibacteraceae bacterium
GGCCTGTTGCGCGGCCACCAGGTGCGGCATCACCGCCAGTTCGGGATACTGGCGCTCGCAGCGCAGGCCGCTGCGCGAAGTGATGCGCACCTCCTCGCGATCCAGGTAGGCGATGGCGCGGATGCCGTCCCATTTCACCTCGTAGAGCCACTCGTCGCCGCGCGGCGGATGGTCGACCAGGGTCGCGAGCATGGGCTCGATCCCCGCAGGCATATCGGCCAGGCGCGCGCCCTTGATGCCCGCCAGGTCGAGCTTAGCTTTGCTCTTCGTGGGCGCGGGGACGGCCGCGGCGCGTGCCGCCTTGGCGCCGCGTTTGGCGGGCGGGCTGGTGGCCCACACGCGTTCCGTATCGCCGGCGGTATCGCGCTTGGTCTGGCGCGCCGGCAGGTTGCTCGCGATCTCCGCCTGCGTGCGGCCGGAGAGCACGCTATACGCGTGCGCTTCCACGTCCCATCCGGGCGCGGCAAACGCGTCGCGTTTCTTGAGCAGCAGCCACTCATTGCCCTTGCCGCGCCCCTTCATGAGCACCAGCCCGAAATCGCCCTTCAGCTTCTCGCCGTGGAGCTGGAATTTCAGGTCGCCGCGCGCAATCTGTTCCAGCCCGCCGGCATCGCCGATGAGCGAGAAGGTGCCACGATCCCACAGCATCACGCTGCCCGCGCCGTAATTCCCGGCCGGAATGGTGCCCTCGAAATCGCCGTACTCGATGGGGTGGTCTTCCACGTGGGCGGCGAAGTGCTTGAGTGCCGGGTCGAGCGTGGGACCTTTGGGGACGGCCCACGATTTCAGCACGCCGTCGATCTCCAGCCGAAAATCGTAATGCAGGCGGGTGGCGTCGTGGCGCTGCACGCAGAAGTAATCGCCCGCGAAATTCGGCTTGCCGGTGCTGGGCGCGGGTTCCGGCGTCTTCTCGAAGCGGCGTTTGGCGGCGTACTCCTCGAGGGGCATGATTTCTAACATCGTACCTGAACGGGGCGAGCTTTCAGCTGTCAGCTCTCAGCTTTCGTTGGCACGGGGCGTCTAATGTGGGGCAGGATGGCATCCGGATGGCATCCTGCGGCCGATTGGCAATCGGCCTTCCACCGTATCGATGGTGCGGGCCAGGTGGGTTGCCAACCTGCCCTACTTGGCCACTCAAAGTTTCAGATTCCCTGAATAGCGCCGCCGGCGCGTCAGGCATGCTGAAAGCTGACCAAGCCGGTGGGTCACATCACCCTACGGATTTGATACCATGAGGACCAACCGCGGATGTCTGTCAACGTTAAGATCGTGGCCCTGGCCGGCTGTGTCGCCGTCCTGGGATTTCAGTGGAGTGCGCCGGCGCAGGACGATGCCTTGGGACGCCAGGCGCAGGCGATTCTGGCCGAGTCCTGCTATGGCTGCCACGGGCCGGGGCAACAGATGGCGAATCTGCGGCTGGATACCGGCGCCGCGGCCGTAGTGACTCCCGGCCATTCCGCCGACAGCCTGTTGATGAAGCACGTCACCGGCGCCGATGGCTTCGCGCGCATGCCCATGGGCGCACCCGCGCTCTCTCACGACAAGATCGCCACGCTGGCAAAATGGATCGATGCCGGCGCCGTGCTCCCTGCTCCGGGCCGACACTGGGCCTTCGTCCCGCCGGTCCGTCCCGCACTGCCCCTGGTCAGCCGTCCGGGTTGGGTGCGCGATCCCATCGATGCCTTCCTGCTCGCCCGCCTCGATCGCGAAGCATTGCTGCCGTCGCCTGAAGCGGATCGTGCCACCCTGCTGCGCCGCGCCAGCCTCGACATCATCGGCCTTCCGCCTACCCCCGCCGAGCTCGACGCGTTCCTGGCCGACCGCAGCCCCGATGCTTACGAGAAGCAGGTGGATCGCCTGCTCGCCTCGCCGCATTACGGCGAGCGGTGGGCGCGCGTCTGGCTGGATGCCGCCCGCTATGCGGATTCCAACGGCTACGAAAAGGACGCCCCGCGCCTGGTGTGGTTCTACCGCGATTGGGTGATTCACTCGCTCAATCGCGACATGCCGTACAACCAGTTCGTGATCGAACAGATTGCCGGCGACCTGCTGCCCAACGCCACCCAGGATCAGAAGGTGGCCACCGGATTCCTGCGCAACTCTATGGTCAACGAGGAGGGCGGCATCGATCCCGAACAGTTCCGCATGGAGGCGATGTACGATCGCATCGACGCCATCGGCAAGGGCATCCTGGGCGTCACCATACAGTGCGCCCAGTGCCACAACCACAAATACGATCCGCTGAAGCAGGAAGAGTACTACCGGATTTTTGCGTTTCTCAACAACACGCACGAGGCCGACATCGCCGTCTACACGCCCGCGGAGCAGCGGAAGCGCAGCGATATTCTGCGCGGCACCGCGGAAATCGAAGCACAGTTGCAGCAGCGCAATCCCGATTGGCGGCAGCGTATGGCGGCGTGGGAAGACGCTCTCCCGGCGCAGCCCGAATGGCACACGCTCGAGCTTGCCGTGGACGACATTTCTACCGGCGGCGAACGCGAGCTGCCCATGAAAGACGGCTCCATGCTCGCCCTGGGCTACGCCCCCACCAAGCACACCGTGAAGTTCACGGCGAAGACCAGCCTGCCGCGCATCACGGCGGTGCGACTGGAGCTGTTGACGGACCCGAATCTGCCTGCCGGCGGTCCGGGACGCTCCATCAAAGGAAGCGGCGCGCTCACCGACTTCCGCGTGGAATCCGCTTCGCCCGATGCGCCGGAGAAATTCACTAAGGTCGCCATCGCCTCCGCAACGGCCGATTTCAATCCGCCGGAAACGGTCCTCGAGAAGAAATTCGACGACAAGAGCGGTAATCGCCGCGTCACCGGGCCGATCCAGTTCGCCATCGACGGGCGCGACGATACCGCCTGGGGCATCGATGCGGGGCCCGGTCTGCGCAATCAACCGCGCAAAGCCGTTTTCGACTTCGAAAAGCCCATCGAAGTCAGCGGCGGCGCCATCCTCAATCTGTACCTGAAGCAGGATCACGGCGGCGCCAATTCCGACGACAACGAGAACAACAATCTGGGCCGCATCCGCCTGTCCGTGACCGATGCTCCGAACGCCGTTGCCGACCC
This sequence comes from uncultured Solibacteraceae bacterium, assembly GCA_964487165.1. Lineage (GTDB taxonomy): Bacteria > Acidobacteriota > Terriglobia > Bryobacterales > Bryobacteraceae > PALSA-129. Next base: position 3,078 of record CAZARO010000364.1, read on the forward strand.
GCTGCCCGATTCCGTTCGCGCCGTCCTGAACACGCCCCGCGGCCAGCGCACCGCGGCGCAGCAACAGGCGGTCTTCGGCTATTGGCGCACCACCGTTCCCGAATGGCACGCGGAGAATGGCGCCATCGCGCAGTTGTGGCGCGAGCATCCCGAAGGAACGCGGCAACTCGTCCTGGCCGAGCGCACGGACGATCCGCGGGTCACACACATCTTGAAGCGGGGCGACTTTCTGCAGCCCGACCGCGCCGTCACCCCCGGCGTGCCATCCTTCCTCAACCCCTTGCCCGCCGGAGCGCCGCCTACTCGCCTGACCTTCGCCAATTGGCTGGTGGACCGCGGCTCGCCCACCACCGCGCGCTCCATAGTCAACCGCATCTGGCAGTCATACTTTGGGACCGGCATCGTGGCCACGGTGGAGAATCTCGGCACGCAGGCCGATGCGCCTTCCAATCAGGAGTTGCTGGACTGGTTGGCGGTGGAATTCATGGATTCCGGCTGGAGCCTCAAGAAATTGCAACGGCTGATCGCCACTTCCGCGGCGTACCGGCAATCGTCGAACGTGACGCCGGAACTGCTGGCCAAAGATCCTGACAATCGCCTGATCGCGCGCGGGCCGCGCTTTCGCGTGGATGCCGAAGCGGTGCGCGACATCGCCCTCGAAGCCAGCGGACTGCTCACCGACAAGATCGGCGGACCCAGCGTGTATCCGCCCGCACCCGCGCTGCTCTTCCAGCCGCCGGCCAGCTATGCGCACAAAACCTGGGACGTCGCCGAAGGCCCCGACCGGTATCGCCGCGCGCTTTACACCTTCCGCTTCCGCTCCGTGCCGTACCCCGTGCTGCAGGCTTTCGATGCTCCCAACGGGGAGATGGCCTGCGTCCGCCGCGGCCGGTCGAATACTCCGCTGCAGGCGCTGGCGACGCTGAATGAGCCGCTGTTCGTGGAGTCCGCGCAGGCTCTGGCGGCGCGCGCGCTCAAAGAAGGCGGGGCGACGGATCGCGACCGCGCGGCCTACGCGTTCCGCCTCTGTACCGCCCGAATGCCTTCCACGGCGGAGGTGGACGTACTGCTCGCGCTTTTGGCCAAGGAAGATCGCAGGCTCGCCGATGGCTGGCTGAGCGCGCTTGACCTGGCCGGCCTCAAGACGGGTGCCGCCGCCGTGCCGGCGGACACCACGCCACGCCGCCTCGCTGCGTGGACTGTGGTGGCGCGCGTCATTCTGAATCTCGACGAGACCATCACCAAGGAATAATCCATGAGCTGCCAGGACCATCTCTATCGCGGTATGCATCCACGCGACGTTTCGCGCCGCTGGTTCTTCCAGCAGTGCGGCGTGGGCGTAGGAGCGGCCGCGCTGCTCGACCTGATGGCCGAAGCGGGCCACGCGGCCGAAGATCCGCTGGCTCCGAAATCGCCGCACTTCGCGCCGCGGGCCAAGCACGTCATCTTTCTCTTCATGGCCGGCGCTCCGAGCCACCTGGAGCTCTTCGACTACAAGCCGCAGCTCGCCAAATTCGACGGCACGCTGCCGCCTCCCGAACTGCTGAAGGGGTATCGCGCGGCCTTCATTAACCCCAACTCCAAACTGCTCGGACCCAAGTTCAAGTTCCTCCGCTACGGCAAGACCGACACCGAAATGTCGGAGTTGCTGCCTTTTCTGGGCGAGATCGTGGATGACGTCGCCATCGTAAAGTCGATGGTGACCGATGCCTTTAATCACGCGCCCGGCCAATTGCTGATGAACACCGGCACGATGCAGTTCGGCCGCCCCAGCATGGGCTCATGGACGCTCTACGGCTTGGGATCGGAGACCCGCGACCTGCCCGGTTTCGTGGTGTTCAGTTCGGGAGCCAAAGGCCCAAGCGGCGGCGACAGTTGTTGGGGCAGCGGCTTCCTGCCGACGGTCTACCAGGGCGTGGAGTTTCGCTCCGGCGGCGACCCGGTGCTGTACCTGTCGAACCCCGCCGGCATGGATCGCGAATTGCAGCGCGATTCGCTCGACGCCCTCAAGCAGCTCAACCAGATGCGCCTGGACGTGACAGGCGATCCCGAAGTGTCCACGCGCATCAACTCATTCGAGATGGCGTTCCGCATGCAAGCCGTGGCGCCGGACCTGATGGACATCGCCAAGGAGAGCAAGGAAACGCTGGAGCTCTACGGCGCCGAGCCGGGCAAAGCATCGTTCGCCAACAACTGCCTGCTGGCGCGGCGGCTGGTGGAGAAAGGCGTGCGCTTCGTGCAGCTCTATCATGAGGCCTGGGATCAGCACTCCAACTTAGTCAAGGATTTGCAGAAGAACTGCCTGGCCACGGACCGCGCCGCCGCCGCGCTTATCAAGGACCTCAAGCGCCGCGGCCTGCTCGACGAAACGCTGGTGATCTGGGGCGGAGAGTTTGGCCGCACTCCCATGGTGCAAGGCGGGGCTGACGGCCGCGACCACCATCCGAACGCCTTTAGCATGTGGATGGCCGGGGGCGGCATCAAGGCGGGAGCGCGCATCGGCGAGACCGACGAATTGGGCTTCCAGGTGACCCGCGACAAGGTCCACGTACACGATCTGCACGCCACCATGCTCAAGCTGCTGGGGTTCGACCATACGCGCCTAACGTATAAATTTCAGGGGCGGAATTTCAGGCTTACGGACGTGGCGGGGCAGGCGGTGGATCAACTTATCGCGTAGTAGCGTGGGGCAGGATGGTATCCTGCGGCCGATTGGCAATCAGCCTTCCGCGGTATCGATGGTGCGGACCGGGGGGACGCCGTCAAGCGCGCAATTCTTGCGGG
>CAZARO010000365.1:0-5858 GCA_964487165.1 uncultured Solibacteraceae bacterium
TGGGAATGGTGTACACGCTGCACTGCTTCAAGTGGCCGGTGTAGAAGAGGCGGTATTGCTCCTCGGTAAAATCCTGCGATCCGCCGCCCGACCCCACAATCACGCCGATCCGCCGCAATTCGTCGCGCGACATGGAAGCGGGGTCGAGGCCCGCGTCCGCCACGGCTTCCGCCACGCTGGCCGCGGCCAGGGGAACGGAGCGCGAGACATGCGGCCGGTCTTTGACCTCCACGTATTTCTTATCGTCGAATTCATCGGGCACCTGGCCCGCCACCTGCACGGCAAAGCCCGACGGATCGAAGCGGGTGATTCTTTTCACCCCGCTCTCCCCGTTGACCGAAGCTTTCCAAAAAGGTTCCCGTCCGATACCGTTGGGACTCACGGCACCGATACCCGTTACGGCTACGCGAAGCATGATTTTTTCCGGACTTTTGCCTTACGGCCTTACGTCAGTATAGGCTGAATCTATGGACGCTGCTGCGCAGAGGCAAGCCGCCAAGCTCCGGCTGGCCACATTTTTGGCCGGTCTGGAAGGCGGCACCGTGGGCGTTTTGTGGATGCTGGCGTGGCTGGGAGTGAGCTCCGTGTGGCAGCAGCGCAGCTTCTGGGCGCCGGAAAATCTGATGGCCACGGCGTTCGACCGCAACTCCACGCTGGCGCCGGTTTTCACGTGGTCGACGTGCGGGGGGCTGGCGCTGTATGTCTTGATTTACAGCTTGCTGGGCGCGGCGTTCTCGTCGGTAGTGCGGGACCGCGTGACGCGCGGAAGCGTGATGCTGCTCGCGGTGATCTTCGGGGTGGCGTGGTATTACTTCTCGTTCCGCTGGATCTTCAAATTCACTCTCCCGCTGGTAGCGTTGCTGCACGTAGAGCATGCCACCCTGGTGGGCCATCTTCTGTACGGCACGATATTGGGGCGATATCCGGTCTACGTGCACAGGCTGATGAACACCGCTCCGCCGGCGGTAGTAGAGGAGGCGCCGGCGGTGCCGGAAGGCGTCGCGGCGGAGGTCAGGGAAGAGCAGCAGGAAGGGCCTGGCGGAGAGGCGTAGGGGGAAGGACGATTTGCAGTATGTATATGGCAGATATATACTGGTGTCGTGGCGGAACGTTGGGCCCCGTTGGACGCCTGTAGCGGGTTTGAGTGGGATGAATCCGGCAGCCGGGGGAAGCGCCAAGGAGACGCCGACAAGAACTGGGAACGGCATCGGGTCAGCCCGGAAGAAGCCGAAGAGGCTTTTTTCAATGAACCTTTGGTGGTTCGCAGCGATGTACATCACTCGAAGCGGGAGAAAAGGTATTACGCGCTCGGGCGGACCGACGTGGGGCGGCATCTGTTCATTGCGTTCACGATCCGCGGTTCTCTGTTGCGGGTAATTTCGGTTCGGGACATGAACCGAAAGGAAAGAGGCGCCTATGCCAAGCACGAAAAAGATTCCGGTGCCTGAGTTTCAGTCGGAGGATGAGGAACGCGAGTTCTGGGCCAGGCACGACTCGACCGAGTTCATCGATTGGCAGTCCGCCCAGCGCCGCAACTTTCCGAACCTGAAGCCTTCGTTGCGGACCATCTCTCTGCGGCTGCCGGTTTCCATGATCGAGGGTCTAAAGGTCCTCGCCAACAAGCGGGACGTGCCGTATCAGTCGCTGCTCAAAGTGTTTCTCGCGGAACGGCTGGAGAAGGAGCGCCGGCGCGCGTAGTTGTAGCTGCTTCGGGCGTATTGTGGAACTGGAGTTACCGTGATTCAAACCGACGACCAAATGCTCCTGGCGCAGCAGCGCGTCGCCAATCTACGGAAGGTCCTCCTGGAGGCGTGCAAGGTCCATTCGCGGCAGGACTATGTTCGCATGGCGGAGCCAATTCTGCTCGAAGTCCAGCTACGGGAGCAGGAGATCCTTGAGTACCTGACAAGGGACATGGAGCAGCCGGTAGCAATCTGACGGGCTGCGAACGTAACGCCTGTGCCGGGCAGAATCGACGCCCAGTCGCAGGCGCCGACTGACGAGCGCCTTCACGCTCCCACCATTGCTTACTCGTACCGTAGCGCGACCGTGGGATCCACTCGCGACGCCCGCCTGGCCGGCACATACGAGGCCAGCAGCGCCGCTGCCATCATTACCGCGCCACCGATGGCCAGTGGTGCCGCGCTGTCCCATTTCAAATCGGAGAGAACGTTGCTTGCCAGGGGCCTGCTCCAAAGGACCATCGCCGCTCCCGCCACGGATCCGGCGCACACCATTCCCAGGACATCCCACAGCACCAGCCGGATCACGCTGCCCGGCGTCGCCCCAAGCGCCATGCGAATCCCGATCTCGTTCGTCCGCCGCGCCACCGTGTAGGCCAGCAGGCCGTACAGGCCGATGCCGGCGAGCGCGACTCCCAGGCAGCCGAAAAACTCCGAGAGCGTCGCGACCAGGCGCTCGGGAACGATGTTCGAATCCACCTGGCCGGCGAGCGTGGCGACCCTCTTCACGGGCACGTTTTTCACCACGTCCCGCACGATGCGCAGCACGGTTCCGGCCAGCGATTGCGGGTCCACCGTAGTGCGCAATTCGAACTGATCGGTCAGCCGGTTCTCCTGGAAGATGTTGAAGTAGATTCCCGGGTAAGGAACGTCACGAAGCTCAAATGTTTTGGCGTCTCCCACCAGGCCGACGATTTCGTACGGCTCATCGCTGCCGAACCACCCTCCGTTTTTCGGGTCTGAGTCGACCGCCACGTGCTTCCCGATCGGGTTGACGCCGGGGAAATAGTGGCGCGCCATCGCCTCATTGACGATCGCCACGCGAGGCCGGGTGGCATCCCGAAAGTCGAAATCGCGTCCGGCGATCAGCGGTATGCCGAGCGTCTCGAAGTACCGCGGCGACACGAAGGTCAAGCCCGTGCGCCGCCGATCCTCGGGCCGCTCCACATGCCCCTCGGCGAACAGGTAGCGGCTCCCAGACCCGCATCCCTGCAGCGGAGTGCATTCGCTGATGGAGGCCGACCGCACCTGCGGAATGGTCTCCATGCGCGCCCGCAAATCCTGGCAGGGCGCGGCCAGCTGCTCGGGTTTGTAGCCGCTGCGCGAGGGATCGAGGGTCACCAGAAGCACATGATCGCTACGGAAGCCCAGGCCGAAATTCCGCAGCCGTGCCAGGTGGTTCAGAAACACGGCGGCAGCGGTTACCAGAAAAATCGAGAGAGCCACCTGCGCCGCCACCAGGCCCTTTCCGAACCAGCGCCAGATCCAGGTATCGCCGCCCCGGCCAGTCTGCCGCATGGCCATTGCCGGCTCCGCCCGAAACGCGTACCATGCCGGCGCTAATCCGAACAGCAGGCCGGTGAGCAGCGCGATGGCGGCGGTGAACAGCACCAGGTGCAGATCGGGGCGGACCTCGACATCGATGCGCTCGAAGGCGCGTCCGCTCGCCATGATGCGCACCAGGATGCCGACTCCGCAATACGCCACCGCCACTCCGGCCGCGGCGCCGGCGCCGGAGAGAAGCAGCGATTCGGTCAGCATCTGCCGCACCAGCCGTCCGCGACCGGCGCCCAGCCCCACGCGCACGGCGAGCTCCCGCTGCCGCCCCGCGGACCGCGCCAGCAGCATGCTCGCCATGTTGATGCACGCCAGCAGCAGCAGCAGTCCCACCACCGCCGAGAGCAGCACCAGCGGTTTGCCGAACTGGTCGCGGATACGCGCCAGGCCCGCGCCCGCCGGCAACAATTCCATCCGCGCGTCGAGGCGCTGATTCAGGCGCAAGGCGCTTTGCATCCGTGGGTACAGCACGGCGATTTCGGCCTGCGCCTGCTCCATGGTCACGCCCGGCTTCAGGCGCGCCACCATGGTGAGGCCGAACTGGCTGGCCGGAATCCAAAGGTCGGTCCGCGACCCTACCCGCGGGCCCACGTAGTCGCGCGAGGCCACTCCGATAACGATTCTCGGCGTGTCATTGTAGACGATCCGCTGGCCCAAAATCGCCGGATCGCGATGGAACCGCCGATCCCAGTACGGCCAGCTCACCACCGCCACGTGCCCGTCACCCTTCGCCGGGGCATCCTCCGGGCGAAAGAACCGCCCGATCGCGGGCTGCAACCCGAGCACGCGAAAGTAATTCTCCGGAACGCTTTCCTCGATCAACGTTTCCGGATCGGAACCCGGCAGGCCCACTTGCGCCAGATTGTCGAACCCCATACCGGTTAGTCCCGAGAAGACGTGATTATGATCGCGGAGGTACTCATATTTCTCCCATCCCCAATACCCCGGCCAATGAAATTCATCCGGGGAATCGCGCACCAGTTCCACGAGCTGCTCGGGATGCTCCAGCGGGAGTTGGCGCAGCATCACGGTGTAAAACAGGCTGTAGATAGCGGTGTTGGCGCCGATCCCGAGCGCCAGTGAAAGGACCGCCACGGCCGTGAAGCCGGGGCTGCGCCGCATCAGCCGCAGGGCATAGCGGATATCGTTCGTGGCCATTTTTCATTGGACTGAGGTGGCGCGCCCAAAGTTCCCAAGCCTGGGCCTGCGGCCCAGGAAATCCCTTCGGGATTTGGAATACAGAAGACAGAAGCGGCCCCTTCGGGTCCGTGAAGGCAGAATAAGAACCTGGCGTCGCGAAGGTGGCGATTCCGAGGTGCTGCTGCGAGCTTTTGCGTTGGGGCGCGGCTCTCAGGACAGACCTTCGTGGGGCCAGGTTTTCATTCTGTCTTCTGACTCCTGAATGCTGTCTCCCATATTCCGAAGAAATATTCGGGGCGCATCCCCGCTCAGAACTCTATGCGCGCCTGGAACGCCACCATCCGCGGCGAGCTGTCTCCGCCTAATCCAACGCCCAGCAGACCGGTAGGCGGCGCGGTCGGATAGCTGAGGGTGCCGAAGCCCGTCTGCGTGGCGGGCTTGCCCGGAATCCCCGCGTATCCCAGGACCGGCAGGCCGAAATTCGGATGGTTGAGGATGTTGAAAAACTGGCCGTCGACGCGCAACTTGACTCGCTCCGTGAGCCGGAACCACTTAGTAAGATACAGGTCGCTCCAGAAGAAATCGGGGCCGCGCAGTGCGTTTCGGCCGAGATTCCCGAACTGGCAGTTGGCCGGAGTGTCGCCCCCGGTACAGGCGCCGGTACTCGGGTCGACCGCGGAGACGAACGCGCTGGGGTTGAGCCACTGGATGGTGCCGGGTTGCGTAACTCCCGCGATGGGGTTGTGGTCGTAGAGCGGGACTCCGGGAACCACGCTGGCATACTGCGGTCCGCTACCTTGCACGATGCCGTTCCCGTTGGCCGAATAGGGCGCGCTCAGCACCGAAAACGGCAGGCCGCTATGCCAGAATACCGTGCCCGAGAGTTGCCATCCATTGAGAGCAGCAGCCAGCACGCGATGGTGGAATCGCAAGGGCAGCTGGTAGACGTATTGCGCCGTGAGGTTGTCACGCACGTCGTAATCGCACGGCCCGTACTGCCGGCGCAATTCGCCGGGCAGCGGCGAGAGAATGGCCCCCGCGGCAAAGGGCAGGAATCCGCCATTCGAAACGGTATCCATGCAGTGGCTCCAGGTGTAGTTGGCGTGGACCTCCAGGCCGTGCGCCAGCCGCTTGTCGGCCGTCAACTGCAGACCGTTGTAGTGGCTGTTGGCGCCGGTGTTCAACTGCGTCACCGGCCCGAAGCGCTGGTCCGCGGGCTGCCCATACGGGAACGGTGCGAAGCAGCCCTGGCAGACGGTCTGGTAGCCGTTGACCTGCGTCTCATACGGCTGGTTGACGGCGCGCGTGCCCACGTACTGCGCCCGCAGATTGAGCGTGGCGCCGGCCTGATGTTCGACAGCGACGCTCCACTGCATGAAATAGGGCGCGTGGAGGCGGCCATCCGGCACGGCGGTGATG
>CAZARO010000366.1:0-3070 GCA_964487165.1 uncultured Solibacteraceae bacterium
GCCGGCACAACCCACCCCCGCCGAAATGGAGGTCCTGGCGCAGCGCTGGCGGCCCTACTGTACGGTGGCGAGCTGGTATCTGTGGCGGAGTCTGGAGACGGACGCCAATCTGTAGGAGGAACGCATTACGCGAATTTAATTCCACAGGCTGTAGCGGTTTCCCGCATGGGAGTTATAATGCTCTTCAGATTATTGAGACAACGGGGTATGCTTTTAACCTGAAGGAGAACACAAATGCGCAACTGGAAACTGGTTGTTCCCGCCGCGATCGTGATGTCAGGATTCCTCTTCTGCTCGACGGCATCGTTCGGCAAGCCGGAATACCAGAAGAAAGAAAATTTCAAATCGTGCACCGGCTGCCACGTTAAGATTGGGTCGCCGGACGCGATGAAGACCGAACCGAACCTGAACGATCTCGGCAAGTGCTATCAGAAGAACGATCATACGCTCACGAAATGCACCGTGCCGGACGGCGTTAAGAAGTCGTAGTCGACCGGGCCCGGGGCGCGGACCCGCCTGGCTTCCGCAAGCCGCTGTTCCGGTCGCGAACACACCCGGGCTAGTTCCTTCCCTTCCCCTCCCTGGAAGCCGGCGTGCCACAATGGCCCTAAAGCTATGTGGACCGACCTTCGTTTTGCCCTCCGCACCTTCCGCCGCAGCCCGGGATTGATTGCCGCCGCCATTCTGGCGACTGCCCTGGGAGTCGGCGCCAACACCGCCATCTTTAGCGTGATTCAGGCTGTGCTGCTGCGGCCGTTGCCCTACCGCGATTCCGCCCGGCTGGTGATGCTCTGGGAGAAGAATCCCGTCTTTAAAGGCTTTCTGGCCGACAGGCTGCCCGTGGCGGGGCGCAACTACGTGGAGTGGAAGCGCCAGGCGCGCTCCTTCAGCGGCATGGCCGCCATGCAGCAAATCCGCGTGGAAGTGACCGGTACCGATAAGCCCGAGGATCTGGAAGGCGTCCGCGTGACGCCGGATTTCATTCCGCTGCTCGGCAGAACGCCGGTGCTCGGACGCCTAATCGGGCCTGAGGAAGCTGTTGCCGGAAAGGACCAGGTGGCGCTCCTGAGCTACGCCTTCTTCCAGCGCCGCTTCGGCGCCGATGCGCGCACTCTGGGGCGCAGCATCACGCTCAGCGGCAAGAGCTACACCGTGATTGGTGTGCTGCCTCCCGATTTCCACCTGCCGGCGCTGTTTCAAGGGTTCGACGTCCGGCGGCCCGATATCTGGATGCCGCTGAGCGAGACCTTCGACGCCGCCAGCGAGACCAATCGCGTCAATTATGTGGTCGCGCGCCTGCGCGAAGGAGTTTCCGTGGAGCGGGCGCGCGCGGAAATGGTCGTGATCGCGCACGGAACCGAGCAGCAATACCCCAAGATCGACACCGGTTTCAGCGCCGGCCTGTTCCCGCTCGCGGAGGAAGACGTGAGTCCGGCCACCAGCCGCACGGTGCTGGCTCTACAGGTGGCGGTGGGATTCGTTTTACTGATTGCTTGCGCCAACGTGGCCAACCTGCTGCTGGCGCGGTCGGCGGGGCGTGGCCGCGAGATGGCCATCCGCGCCGCTCTGGGCGCTACCGGCGGCCGTTTGATGCGCCAGGCATTGGGCGAAAGCATTCTGCTGAGTGCCGCGGGCGGCTTGCTGGGTCTGCTGCTGGCGGTGGGCGCGATGGCGGGAATCCGGGCGCTGGCGCCGGAGGACAATTACCACTTCCGCGAAGTGGGACTCAACTGGACGGTGATGGCTTTTGGCATCGGCGTGGCGGCGTTGAGCGGGCTGGTTTTCGGACTGGCGCCGGCGCTGGGAGCTTCCGCCACCAATTTGCAGGAGACTCTGACGCAGGATGGCCGCGCGGGCGTGGGCCGCAAGACGCGGCGGTTGAGCAATTCGCTGGTTGTGGCGGAGGTCGCGCTGGCGCTCATACTGCTTGCCGGTGCGGGGCTGATGCTGCGCAGTTTGGGCAACGTGCTGGGCGTCAATCCGGGATTCGACGCCGCGCATGTGCTCTCCATGCATATCCGGCTGCCGGAGCGCTACTCCAACGACCAACAGGTGCTCGCATTCACCGATAGCCTTCTGGAGCGCACCGCGCACCTGCCAGGGGTGGAATCGGCTGCGTTGGCGAGCGGCCTGCCGCTGATGGACAGCCTCTCGGTGACCACCTATAGCGTGGAAGGCGAAGCGCCGCCGGCCGATCCCACGCAAACTCCCGAAACCGACGTGAAGACGGTCAGCGAAGATTACTTCCGTACCGTGGGCACGCCTATTCTGCGGGGCCGCGGATTCACCCGGCAGGACGCCGCTCCGAAGAGCGATCCGGTCGTGATTCTGACGGCCGCGCTGGCCCGCCAGATCGCTCCGCACGGCGATGTTTTGGGACGCGTGCTGATCGTCGGCGGCGTCCAAAGTGGCACCAAGGCAACGGTAGTGGGGATTGTGCCCGACACTTACGAGACCGGCCTCGACGAGTCGCCGCGCCCGGAAATGTTCCTGCCGGCGCGCAACATTCCGCAGATGGCCTTGATGGTACGGACCAAGGGCGACCCCATGGCGCTGGAGGGCGCCGTGCGCGCGGCGGTGTCGGCCATCGATAAGGACCAGGCGGTGGTGGACGTGAAGCCGCTGGCTGAACACCTGCACGGCACCACGCAGCAGCGGCGCTTCGACAGCCTGCTGTTCGTCGGCTTCGCGGGCCTGGCGCTCTTGTTGGCCGCGGTGGGGCTGTACGGCGTGCTGTCCTATTCGGTGATGTTGCGCACGCGCGAGATCGGCGTGCGGATGGCGCTGGGCGCGCGCGGCGGCGACGTGGTGCTGCTGATTCTGCGCCATGGGCTGCTGATGGTGGTGGGCGGAACGCTGCTGGGCGGGCTCGGCGCGCTGGCTCTTACGCAGTTCATGCAGAGCCTGGTCTTCGGCATGAGCGCGTCAGACCCGCTGACTTTCGGGGCGGTGGCGGCGGTGCTGCTGCTGGTAGCCGCGGTGGCCTGCTACGTTCCGGCGCGAAGAGCCAGCCTTATGGATCCCATGCGAGCGCTGCGGGTGGAGTAAGGGGTAGAATTTAACTCTTCTC
>CAZARO010000366.1:3080-5837 GCA_964487165.1 uncultured Solibacteraceae bacterium
GAACCCTACCCCGCGGGAGATGTACTCTTCTTTTTGCTCTTGCTTTTGTTCTTGCTCTTGCCCTTGGCTGGTTGCTGATTCTGCGCGGACGGCGTCACCGAGGAGTAGTCTTTCTTCCACTTATCGAGTACGCCCGACAGTTCGTTGTGCAGCGTCAGGAATTGCGGATTCTCCGCCTGATTTTCTTTTTCGCCGGGATCGATCACCAGATCGTAAAGCTCGTTAGGGCCCTTGCCGTCGTTGCGCGACACGAACTTGTAGCGGTCTTCGCGCGCCATGCCGGTGTTTCCCAATTGGGCGCAGACCGACCTGCGCCACGGCGAATTCTTTGGCAGGTCCTTCATCTGCACCATCGACAGATAGCTGCGCCCGCACAGATTGCGCGCCGGTACGGCAACGCCCGCCAGGTCGCAGATTGAGGGCACGAAGTCGTAGGCGCTGACCTGTTCCGGCCGATGCGCCACGGCGGGAATGTGCCCCGGCCAGCTCCAGATCATAGGAGTGCCCACGGCGTCGTCGTACATATTCGGCGGGTCGGATGCGCCCGCGGAATCCCACAGGCCATGGCGGCCCCACAACGCGCCGCTGGCGGACGTAAACACCACCAGGGTGCTGTCCGTCAGGCCGCGGGCGCGCAATTTGGCGAGCACCGGCTTCACCACGGTCTCGTCGAGAGCTGTCAGGCTGGCGGCGGCCTTGTGGACGCTACCCAGAATATTGCGCAGCATTTCCTTGCCGTCGGCGGCGCCGGCGGCCGGCAGATCGGGCGCGTAACCGTCGAACGGCTCGCCCGAATACAGATCGATAAATTGCTGCGGCACGTTGTCGTAGGGCGGCCGCAGGCTGGGACAATTGAGCGTGAAGAAGAAGGGCTTGCCGGCCGACTGCCCATCCAGGAACTGCAAGGCCGCGGCGGCATCGCCTCCCTGGCAAGTATACCCGGCGCCACCTAGAATCTTGGCCAGCGGAACGTCGTCGGCAGAAAGGCTGCCGCTTTCGCCCAGTTGCATGGGCGTCGCGCCGGTGAGCAGGGTGTTGCGGCCCGCCACCGCGGCGGGCGCGCAGGCGAAGTGGTTGGTGAAGCGCATGCCCATGTTCGACAGAAGATCCAGATTGGACGTGCGCACCTGTTTGTTCCCGTAGGAACCGAGCATAAAAGCCGGGAGTTCATCCACCAGGATGAGCAGAATGCCGGGACGCACCGCTTCGGCCTTCTTCTTGGTCTTAGCAGCGAAAGCCGGCAGAGCCAGGCTGCCAAAAAGGAAAATTCTTCGGGAGACAAGCATGGTCAAATATTAAGTATAAGCGCTCGCACAGTTGTTGACGGGGTGCGCGGCGCATTATAGTTGATTTGGGCCGATGAACGTTCCCAATGCCCTGACTATTCTCCGGATCTTCTTCGTACCGCTGCTGGTAGCGGTGCTGGTGGAGGATAACGTCTGGATGAGGCCGTTCCCGGTGACTAACGAATGGCTGGCGCTGGGGATCTTTCTGGTGGCCGCCGGAACGGACCTGCTGGACGGCTATCTGGCGCGCCGCTGGAAGCAGGTCACCACCGTCGGCACACTGCTGGACCCCATCGCCGATAAGCTGCTGATTTCCGCCGCCCTGATCTCCCTGGTGCAGGTGGGGGTGTTGCCGGGATGGATGGCCATCCTGATTATCGGGCGGGAATTCGCGGTCTCGGGACTGCGGCAGATCGCCGCCGCGGAGGGCTATACCATCAAGGCCAGCGACCTGGGCAAGACGAAAATGTTTTCCCAGGTGGTAGCCGTGTCGTGCATGCTGCTGGCCGTGCGGCACCCGGCGCTGCGAGCTCCGGGTATGGTTCTGATGTGGATCGTGGTGGTGTTCGCGATACTTTCGGCGATCAGTTATTTCCGCAAGTTCTGGCACAAGGTGGACGAACGGATCAAGCTCGGGCGGCGCCGGGAACTACTGGCTTTGGAGCGCAAGAGGCAGCGCATGGAAGCGCGTCAGAGACGGTCGAGAGGGTCGAGCAACTTGGGCTCCGAGACAATCTTTAAGCCGCCCGAAGTAAACTGAACGGTACGGATCTGGCCTTTCGGCCCCACGGCGCCCACCGGCTTGCCGTTTAACGTCAGGGTGGCTCCGCCGGCGTTGCCCAATCGCAAGGTCACTTCGCCATCGGCATCGATGTTGCGGCTTTCGTGCGGCTGCAGAACTCCCTCGAACTGGAACTTCCCGTTCACAACGGCGCGGACCCATACCGCCTCGTCGGCGGTGATGCCGACGTGCACCGTGGCATTCGGATTGGGCGGGGCGGTCGGTATCGTTGGAGTCGCGGCGGATGGAGTCGCCGTCGTCGGCGCAAGGGTGGGCGATTCCACGGAAGCTTGCGTGGTCACCACCGGAGTTGTCGTGGCAGGAGTAGCGGCGACCGGCGGATTTTCAACCGGCCGCGCGACTGCAGGCGCGGGTGGTGGTGCGACTGGAGTCGCGCTCGGCGGGGGTTGCGTTTCGTGCGCAGTCACGGTGTGGTGCGGCCGCTGCCACCAATAATAGACGCCGGAGCAAACCAGCATCAGGACCACTAGCAGTACCCCAGATTTGAGCCAGGAAGGCAAGGGCGGGCGGCGCTCGGTGACGGACTGCCAATTCCCGATCTCCACGTCAATTCCCGGTACGTCAGGTTTGTGGTTGGAAAGCTGGGAAACCGGCTCCGGTTCCACCGCGTGCTCCATTTCGGCCGCCAGTTCCTCCCCGTCGAGGCCCAGAAAGCTGGCGTATTGGCGG
>CAZARO010000367.1:0-5819 GCA_964487165.1 uncultured Solibacteraceae bacterium
GCGGTCGCGGCTCTGAACGAGGCCGCACACTGAGCCGCGACCGCCAGGGAGCGGTTGCAGCAGAATACGTTGGCGAACTTATGAAATGGAGTACTTAGCCATCCCTCCGGTTGCAATCACCGTAAAGCCGATCTAATATAGGTATATAGCATCTGAAAACCCGAAAAACGAGGCCATTTTATGAGATTCGACGATAATTCCCTCAGCATTGGACACACACCGCTGATCAAGCTGAACCATGTGGCGGGCAATTCGAAAGCGACCATTCTGGCCAAGATCGAAGGGCGAAATCCGGCCTACTCCGTCAAGTGCCGCATCGGCGCGGCCATGGTTTGGGACGCCGAGAAAAAAGGCGTCCTGACCGAGGGCAAGGAACTCATCGAGCCTACCAGCGGCAATACCGGAATCGCGCTGGCATTTGTGGCAGCGGCTCGCGGCTACGCGATCACTCTCACCATGCCGGAGACGATGTCGCTCGAACGGCGTAAAGTTCTGGCGGCCTTCGGCGCGAACGTGGTTCTCACCGAGGGCCGTCTCGGCATGCCCGGCGCCATCGCCAAGGCCGAGGAGATTCATGCTTCCGATCCCAGCCACTATGTGCTGCTCCAGCAGTTCAAGAACCCGGCCAATCCCGAGATCCACTTTCGCACCACTGGCCCCGAGATCTGGGAAGACACCGATGGCGCGGTCGATGTCTTCGTCTCCGGCGTCGGCACCGGCGGCACCATTACGGGCGTCTCGCGCTACCTTAAGCACGATCGCGGCAAGGCGATTGTCGCGGTCGGCGTAGAGCCCGCCGCCAGCCCGGTGATTTCGCAGAAACTGCGCGGCGAGCCGCTCAAGCCCGGTCCGCATAAGATCCAGGGCATCGGCGCGGGGATCATTCCCGACACGCTCGACCTCAGCGTGGTCGACCGTATCGAGACCGTATCCAATGAGGAATCCATCGAGATGGCCCGCCGGTTGGCTCGCGAAGAGGGAATCCTCTCCGGGATTTCGAGCGGCGCCGCCGTGGTGGCCGCGGCCCGGCTGGCTGCCCAAGCCGAGTTCGCCGGCAAGACCATCGTGGTATTGCTGCCCGATTCCGGCGAGCGCTACTTGAGCTCCGTCCTCTTCGAAGGGATAATCTGACCAGCCCCGATGAAATTTCGAACCCTCGCCGTCCACGCGGGACACAATCCCGCCGAACACCTGGGCGCGGTGATGCCGCCCATCTATCAGACTTCCACCTTCGCCTTCCAGGGGGTGAACCGGCGGGACCGTTTGACTACTCCCGCAGCGGCAATCCTACCAGGCAAGCGCTCGAAACTTGCCTGGCTGCCCTGGAAGGCGGCAGCGCGGGGTTCGCCTTCGCCACCGGAATGGCGGCCGAAACCACGGTGCTGATGTTGTTTCGCGCCGGAGGCCGGATCGTGGTGCACTCCGATCTTTACGGCGGCACGCACCGGCTGCTGGAATCGGTGTTTCGCGAAATCGGGGTGGACGCAGTTTATGTCGACCTGCGCAATCTCGCCGCGCTGGAACAGGCGTTGACGCAAGGTGCGCAGGCGGTGTGGATCGAGTCGCCCACCAATCCGCTCATGAACCTGGTCGACCTGGAGGCGGTGTCCACGCTGGCTCATCGGCACGGCGCCATCGCCATCTGCGACAACACGTTCCTTTCCCCTTACTTTCAGCGGCCGCTCGAATTCGGGGTGGATATCGTAGTACACTCCACCACCAAGTACATCAACGGTCACTCCGATGTTGTGGGCGGCGCCGCCGTGGTCCACAATCCTGAGCTGGCGGAGAGAATCGGGTTCCTCCAGAACGCCATGGGGACTTGCGCCGGCCCACAGGACTGCTTCCTCGTGCTCCGCGGCATTAAGACGTTGGCATTGCGCATGGAAGAGCACAATCGCAACGGCCTGGCAGTGGCACGGTGGCTGGCGGCGCACCCCAAGGTGGCCGAAGTTCTTCACCCGGGATTGGAGTCGCATCCGCAACACGCTCTGGCAACCCAGCAGATGCACGGCTACGGTGGAACGTTTTCCTTCCGCCTGAAGGACGGCCAGCCGGCGGCCTTCCACCTGCTGGAGTCGGTCCGGCTGTTTACGCTGGCGGAGTCGCTAGGCGGGGTGGAATCGCTCATCGAGCACCCGGTGACGATGACCCATGCTTCGGTACCTCCCAATGTGCTCGCCACCATGGGGATCACGCCCGATCTGGTGCGAATTTCCGTCGGCATAGAGGATGTGGAAGATCTGATCGCGGATCTCGACTCCGCCCTCACCGGCGCATAGGGCACTGGAAGCTGCGCGCAGTCGCTCCGCACCCCGGTGTTACCATGGCGCCTATGTCCGGCACGCGCATCGGAGGCACTCACGGGCTGATGGTGGCGATTCTGTGCCTGGCGTTTTTCCTCCAGTGCCTGTTCGCCAGCCGTGGAAAGAGTCCCGTATTCGATGAGCCGGTCCACATCGTCGCCGGCGCCTCCTATATCGCCACGGGAAAGATCTCGGCCAACCTGCAACACCCGCCGCTGCTGAAGGAACTGGCGGGCCTTTCGCTGGCGCTGGCGGATATTCGCTGGCAAGGTCCGGTCGATCAGCGGGGCGGCTGGGAGTGGGATGCTGCCAGCCCCTTTCTCACCAGCGCCGGAGTGGATCGCGCCCTGTTTTGGGCCCGCCTCCCGATGCTGCTACTGGCGCCTCTGTTGGGGCTCGCGATCTATTGGTGGGGCCGCGAAGTGGCCGGTCCGCGCGCGGGGCTGGGCGCGCTCTTCCTCTTCGCCGCCGATCCCACCATGGTGGCGCACTCCTACCTGGTGACCACGGACGCCGCCGCGGCCAGCTTCAGCCTGATTTTTCTGATTGCGCTGTACCGCTACCTGCAGAGTCCCGTACGGAAGCGCCTGCTATGGGCCGGCGCGGCCCTGGGGCTGGCTCTGAACGTCAAATTCTCCGCCATCTTTCTGTTCCCCATCGCCGCGGTTCTCCTGGTAGCAGGAGCGCCGCAGCCCGCCGGAATGCGCGCCCGCATGGCTTTCGCGGTGCGCTCGCTGGCCGGCATGGGGCTGGTGGCCGTGCTGGCGATCCCGCTGCTTTACTTCTCCTGGCGCGGTCCGGCAATTTATCTGCGGGGATTGCACCGGGTGAACGGAGACCATGCGGCCGGCTTCCTTTTCTACTTCGCGGGCCAACTGAAGGCGCACTTCGCCAGCTACTTCGCGGCTGCCTGGCTGCTGAAAGAGCCGCTCGCCACCATCGGACTGGCGATCGCTGGAGCGGCGATCGCGCTACGCCGACGGGAGATCCCGCGTCTGACCAAGCTCTTCCTGCTGGTGCCTCCGGCGGTATTCTTCCTGGCGTGTACTCTGTGGGCCGACGATATCGGAGTGCGGTATGAAATTCCGGCCCTGGTGTTCGGATATCTGGCCGGCGGAATCGCGCTGGCAGCGCTGTCGCAGCGCCGTATCTTCCACCGCGCCGTGGCGCTGGCCGCCTGCGCGTGGGTGGCGCTGGCCGCGGCGGGAATCTACCCCGACCATCTCTCCTACTTCAATGAGGCCGCCTGTCTGCCGGGCCACGCCGACCGCATCGGGCTCGATGGAGGCTCGCGCTGCGGGCCCGAGTGGCTGGCGGACAGCAATGTCGACTGGGGACAGAGTCTGCCACAGTTGAAGACCTGGCTCGACGAACATGCCACCGGCCGGGTGGTCAAGCTGATGTATTTCGGATTTCTGCCGCCCGCGGCGTATGGGATTCGCTTCCAGCCCGACGCCAACATCATGGTGCCGCTGCCGGCCCGCGGACTCTACGCCATCAGCGCCCACGACCTGGCTTACGGATTGGCCGACCCGCGGCTCGACTGGCTGCGGGAAGAACCGGCCGCCGTGGTGGGCCACGCCTATTACATATTCGACGTGGGCTTCTGATTACGCCACCGCGGGTACATCGCGCTTATCGCCACCGAGGCGCAGAGCAGGATCTGCCAGTCCATGGGGTAGCGGTATCGGCTGCTCCATTGGACCAGATAGTGGACGTCGGGAAACGTAATCCAGGTGATCAGGATTATCCACGCCACCAGCGGCTGGCTCCGGAACATCAGCCACAGGCCGGCGAAGGCCAGCAGCGTCAAAACGAGTTTGGGCGCCAGGACGATGCGCGGGCGCGGCGGAAACCACCAGGAAGCGATTCGTTCCGCCGTGAGACGAAGATACTTGCCGGGGTAAGCGCGCACCCATTCCATGGCTTCCGCGAACCGCGCGCGGTTGTATGCCACCTCCCCAAGCTGGTAGACCTGGCTGGCTTCGTAAGCGTTTTGGCTGGGATGATAGGTTTCGTAGTTGTGGGGATGATCGAACGTTCGGCCCGGTCCGTTGGATACCCAGAACTCGGTGCCGAAGTTGCTCCGCGTGAGAATCGGCGAGCCTAACACCAGATAGTTTCGAATGGCCCAAGGCAACAGGAAAACCAGGACGCCAGTCACGGCCAGGGCCGCCTGGCCCAGGTACCGTTTGCGCGCCGGCGCGGGGCAGGCGGCGGCACCCGCCAGGAGCAGCCCGCCCGTTACCGGAAGCAGGCTGGGGTTGAGCAGCGCCGAGAAGCCGCAAAATACGAAGAACCACCACGGCGTCCGCGTCTGCCAGGATCGCTCCCGCCACAAGCGCATGCAGGCCCACACCAGAAGCAGCAGCGCGATGGCCACGAACGGCCCATCCAGCCCGCCGACGATCTCAGTATCGAGCGCACCGATGTAGCATACGCCGAGCCATCCGGCCACCATGGCGACTCCGCGGCCAAGCCCCGCGTCGATTGCGAACAGAGCCACCAGCGCGCAGCGCAGAGCCGACGCCGCGCAGGCCAACGTGACATTCACCGCGTGCGCCAGCAGACCGGTTCCGAAGAGCTTGAACAGCCCCGCCAGAAACAGGGGATAGACGGGCGTGGAATACGCCGTGGGCCCGAAATAGAGGGCATAGTTGCCGAAGGCGGCCACGTTCATAGCGATCCCCTCCATTTCAGTGCGGCCGATGCGATGGAACACGCCGGTTCCGGCGGCAATCGCCAGCCTGAGTAAGAGAGCCAGGAGAAAGAACGCGACCAGCGTGCGTCTGCGCAAAAGGAGCCTCCGTACGAAGAGTATAACGGCTCCGGTGGCGCGGACTTCACTTCACCCGCTAACTGGCGGGAGAGTCGAAGATGGGCGCGGCTGCTGACGGCGTGCCCATTTCGGGCATCCGGCTTTGCGAATGGTTTCCTGGTAGACTCACCTGCGCGCGGCCCTGGGACCTTATCGTCCTTCCATGTCGCGTAGGGATGTCCTCCAGCTACGGAACGTTGGCGCTGGCGGCAGCCGATGCGCCCACCGAATTGGTCAGCGTCACCGTCACCGAAGCGATCGCCGAGATATTTCCGCTGATAGTGAACGGCTCCGTCAGCGAGAACTGCGACCCCGTCGCCAGTGACGCCGGATTCTTATACCAAGCGGCGAACAGACTACTCACGTTGACGCTGACGCTGGTAGTCTGCAGGTTCGCGCCCGCCGCGGGCGTGAATTGGAACGTCGCGGTCTGCATATCGAGCGTGGTCGACGTACCGACCACGGTCACCTGCAGGCCGCCCGCGCTGGTGGCCACAGAAACGCTGCTGATGGTGGGGGCCGTCGTCGCGATCGCGGTGGTGGCCGCGGGCGCCACCGGGGGAGTGATGTTTATTCCCAGGGCACTGAGCGATAGCGAAAGCTGGATGCTGCCCGCCAGCGTGCCGGTCTGGAAGGCCAGCGTAGCGGTGGTAGTGTTGGCCGGGATGGTGAGCTGGGTGGTCCGCAAGCCATTG
>CAZARO010000368.1:0-5817 GCA_964487165.1 uncultured Solibacteraceae bacterium
GCAAAGTACAGGCTCATCGCGCCGGGCTTCATGTTTTCGTGAGCGGTGGTGAGGGTAATGGCAGGCCCACCTTGAGGGAAGATAAGCGATACCCACCAGTTGCGGTCATCCCTACGGTAGTCCGATGCGACCTTCAAGCCAAGTTTATCCGCGTAAAATGCTTTGGCCTTCGGCATGTCGTTGACAGCCATTTTGAGCATCGTTAGTTTGTCGACTATAGGCATATTTGTCCTTTCTTTTGTAATTGCTGTTTCGGCTTGTTGAGCCAGGGATGGTTGAGCTTGCGCCAGCGCGGCGGCCGGCAGCATCGCTGTAAGTGTTCGGTGAAATTGGCGTCGGTTCATTACTTGCTAGTCCTTTCGTTAGTGAGTGTGTATCAGCTCTGCTGCGCCAGGTACTCCGCCAACACATTGAAGCTGGCGCCGAAGCCCTTCTTCATGCCGGCGATTCCGCCTGCGAAGATGCGGGCTTCCTCTTCGCTGGCATGGAACGGAACCACGGTGATGGTGAGCAGCGTTTTGCCCTTCTCCTCGGCCAGCGTCGCGGTGTTCAGCGTCTCCAGCGGAAAGTCGGGCACCCAGGGGTTGCGTGTGAGGCCGCCGTGCTCGTCGCTGAAGCCATTAAGCCATACCAGGCGCTCAGGCGCGACGATCTCGCGGAAGATAAATCGCGCCCACATGGCGCGGCCGTCGGGAAACTTCATGCGGTAATGGAACAGTCCGCCGGGCTTGAGGTCATGATGCGCAATCTCCAGGCTGCTGCCGGGAGTGCCCCACCAGTGCTTCAGGTGCTCCGGCCGGGTAAGTGCATTCCACACGTCTTGGCGGGACGCGTCGAATGTCCGGTTGAAAACGAATTCGGTTGGTGCGTTTGTTGCTTGGGCTGATGGGGCCACGATGTCACTCCTTGGATTTGGTCTTGGATCGGTTCGTTCCGGGCCTCTTCGTCTTCGCCGGCTTCATCTTGCGCAGATAGTCCTCAAGCCGGTCGAGGCTCGCCTCCCAGAAGCGGCGATACTCTTCGATCCAGCTGGCAGCCTCCTGGAGCGGGCCTGGCTCCAGGCGGCAGGGGCGCGACTGCGCCTGTCGGCCGCGAGCGATCAGGCCGGCGCGCTCCAGCACCTTGAGATGTTTCGAGACCGCGGGCATGGACATCTCGAAGGGCTCGGCGAGTTCGGTCACCGAGGTTTCCCCAAGCGCCAGCCGGGCAAGGATGGCGCGGCGCGTGGGGTCTGCGAGTGCGGCGAAGGTGTAGCTCAGTTGATCGTCCATTGTTGGTAAACCAATTGATTAAATAACCGACTGGTTAAATATAGAAGAACACTCGAATGTTGTCAAGCGTTTTTTTCTTCTTCTGTGCCATAGCCCGACGGGTTTCGCTTGACGAGTCGAGCCGTCCAAACCTCCGGAACGAAGCAATTGGCCACGGATGAACCCAGATGAACACGGATAAGAAGGAACCCAAGAAGGAGAAAATTCCTATGCGGTGGTTTTTATCCGTGTTCATCCGTGTTCATCTGTGGCCAACATTGTGCTGCCCGCAGTACAGCCCAAAAGGCGGTATTAGGAGAACGTCACTGTCTTGCGAAAGTACCGCCTAAGCTTCGGCCCGGGCTGCCGTCAGTGGACCGCATCGCCGTATCGGTTCTCTTTGCACGCCGGGGCCAGCGAGGCTGAGTACGGATCGTTCGATTCCCGCCCGGTCCATGGCATCCGGACGCAGGCTGCCGAAGTCGACGAGTTGGGCGTGCAGCCGGTTGCGGATTGCCGGGTCGATATCGACGACGGTCGGAGAGCCGCGCAATCAGGAGAACAGATTCTCGTTGAGCGCGCGCGCCACCGCCTCGGACTTCGAATGCACCTGCAGCTTGCCGTAGATATTCTGAATGTGGAAAGCGATGGTGTTAATGCTCAGCGCCATTTCCACGGCCGCCGTCTTATAGCTGTGCCCCTCCACCAGCAGTTTCAGCAGGCGCAATTCCTGCGGCGTGAGATTGTGCGTGGCCTTCTCCGGCGGATGCACCCGGCGAAAAACTTCGATCACCAGGCGGGCAATCTCCGGCGACATGGGAGCGCCGCCGCGGTTCGCCTCGCGCAGGCTTTCCATCAGTTTCGCGGGCGCGGTGTTCTTCAGCAGATATCCCGTGGCGCCGGCGCAGAGAGCGCGGAATACGCGGTCGTTATCCTCGTATACCGTCAGGACCACCAGCGCTGCTTCCGGAGCGCGCTTGCGCAGTACCGTGATGCCCTCAATGCCCGACATTCCCGGCAGCCCCAAATCCAGCAGCACCACGTTCGGCCGCACCCTCCAGTCCGTCGCCAGAGCCTGCTCCATAGACCCCCAGGCGCCGATGCATTCGAAGCCGTCGCTCGAAGCGATCAGCGCGCGCAGCCCTTCCCGCGTGCGCGTCTGGTCTTCGATAATCGCCACGCGAATCCTGCCCGGTGCTGTAGAAGGTGTCAAGGTAGCTTTATTCTACCGGCGAACGCGGCCTGGAAGGCCCATCAGTTCATGTAGGTGCAGGCGGCCCGGCAAAGGCAGGACAGCCGTCAGCCGGGTACCGCCGCCGGGCTGCGATTCCCACGTGGCCGTTCCGCCGATCTCGCGCATGCGCCGCGCCACGCTGACCAGCCCCTCGCCGGAGTACGATTGCGCCGGGTCGAAACCGCGCCCGTCATCGCTCACCGTGAGTTTCAAATCGCTGTGGACCAGCTCCATGCGGATGGTGGCCTTTTGCGCCTTGGAATGGCGCGCCACATTATTGACGGCCTCCTTGAGGACCAGGTAGAGCGGCCGGCGCGCGTCCAGCGGTACGGCCAGGTGGGCCGGCAAACCGGCGGTTTCGAACTCCAGGTCGATTTCGGCGCCGCCCAGCACGTCGTTCGCGAAGCGGCGCATGCGGTGTACTAACCCCTCGAAGCGGTCGTGCCGCGGATTGACGGCCCATACGATGTCGCTCATGTCGGACACCAGCCCGCGCGCGATATTGGCGACGTCGGAGAGCACCTGGGGAGCGGAACCGCGCCGCGCCAACTCGGTCAGGATGGAGATTTGCGTGAGGCTGGCGCCGATATCGTCATGCAGGTCGGTGGCGATTCGGGTGCGCAGGCGCTCCATCGCCAGAAGCTGGCGGACGCGATAGTTGTAGAGCATCGCGGCGGCCGCCATGAGCAGGATCGCCATCGCGGAAAGGAACCACCACCTTCGCCACAGGGGCACGGCGATGGTGAAATCGAACCCGGCGGTCTGCTGACTTACCTGGCCGTCGGCGTCTACCGCGCGCACTTCGAAGTGGAACGGGCCGGAAGGCAGGCTGGCGTAGTTTACGTCCAGCCGTTCCAGGGGCTCGCTCCAGTCGGCATCGGTGCCCCGCAGGCGGTACTGATAGAGCAGCGATTCGGGCGAGTTGAGATCGATGGCCGAATATTCGATCTCCACCTGGTTGCGGTCCGCTGCCAGGCCGAGCGAGAGTTTTTGAGCGCCCTCCCACGGCAAGGGCACATCTTCGCCGCGCACCCGTACCCGCGTCAGGTAAATATCGGGGGCTGGACGGCGCACCGGTTTTCCCGGGTCGAGCTCCGCCAGACCGGCCAGGGTGCCGAACCAGAGGTGGCCCTGACGGTCGCGCATAGCGGTATTCTGTTCGCTTTCCGGCAGCCCGTCGGAAGCCGTGAAATGGCGAATGCGCCGCGAACCCACGGGCGCGGCCGGATCGATCCGGTCCACGCCGCGCGCCGTGCCGGCGTAGATATAGCCGGCGGCATCCTCCACGAGGGAACTCACATAGTCGGTGGACAGGCCCTCCGCCACCGTATAGTTGCGGAATACGGGGGCGGCATCGTTGGGATTATCGCAGCGGAAGACGCCGGAATACTGAGTGGCGAACCAGAGGCGCCCGGCGGCGTCCACCAGCATATCCCGCACGTGCGCCGAGCGGCGGCCGGGAGCCAGCGGGAAGGTCTCAAACCGCTCGTTCCGGAAGCGCATCGCGAGGTTGGAGCTTGCCATCCAGATAGTGCCCGAAGGCCCGGCCCGATAGACCACGGGAACGCTTGCGCGCGGCAACCCGTCGGCCTCGGACCAGCGCCGAAACGTACCCGTCCGGCGTTGCCAGCGAACCGCGGCCGTCTCGGGCGACGCACAGGTGATCCACACGTCGCCTTGCGGGTCTTCCCAGGCACGAAAGATCTCATTGCAACCGAGCGCCGTATGCTCGTCGTACAGCGCCGGCTGGGTGCGGGTCAGATCCTCGGTCTTTTCCAGTTTGGGAAACCGCAGGAGTCCCTCGCCGGTGGGAATCCACCACGATCCGTCGCGGGCGGCCACCACGTATTGATTCCATCCCCAGCCGAAATAGCGGATGGCATTCGGATACTGGATGGGCACGCGGCGAAATTTCCCGCCGTCTGCCACCAGAACCTCGGGGCCATGTTCCCACGAAGTCACCACGCACAAGCGTCCGTGCGAGTCTTCCACCATCGCGGCGATGCGCGCGTTGCCCAGGCCATCGGCGGCGGAATACGAGGTGAAGCCCGACTCTTCGATGCGAAAGACTCCCGACCCTTCGGTGGCGCCCCAGATGTTGCCGCGCGCATCTTCCACCATGCCGGCGATGCCGATGGTCGGCAGCCCGTCCGCGGTGGTGTAGGAATCGCGAGTGACCAGGTCGCCGTTGGCGCCGACGTCGACGCGCACGATGCCCGTCCCGGCAAGCCAAACCGTGCCGTCGGCGCGGTGGAGGATGGCGTTGATTCCGCGGCCGAGACCCTTCTGCAGGCCGCTCAGCGGCTGATGCGTCAGAGTGACGCCGCTTCCATTCCGCCGCATGCGGTAAAAGCCGGCGGTGGTGCCGAGCCAGTATTCATCCGGCGTCGAACGATAGAAGCAGAGGACCCCGATCGGCCCCAGCGGCTTGGTCAAATTGCGCGCCTCCTGGCCGGGCCGCCATTCATAGAGCGCCTGGTCGGTAGAGACCAGCAGGCTCCCATCCCAGCCGTCCGCAATGCCGTAGATGACGTTGCTCGGCGGAGGTTTGAAAGCGGATCTCTCCAGCCGGCGGCCGGAAACGCGAAACAGCGCGGTGGGGCTGGCCACCCAGGTATCGCCGGTTTCCGATTCGAGGATGGAGCCGCCATCGAACGGCGCGGCCTTGTTATCGGCCTCCAGCACACGGCATGGCTCGCCGATCTTGGAGCCGGGCGGCAATCGGCACAGTCCCGGCTCGGTCAGAATCCAGAATCCGCCGCGCCGTGCCACCACCATGTCCACCACGCTGCGCGAGGGCAACCCTTGCGCCGGGCCAAACACGCGGAAGTGGTAGCCATCGAAGCGCACCAACCCTTCCGAGGTGCATAGCCACAGCAATCCGCCGGGGCTGGGCAGCAGGCACCTTACGGTATTCTGCGGCAATCCCTGCGCGGAGGTGTAGACCTGGATCGGCAGGTGGCGGGCAGGCAGAGGCAAGGGCGCAAACGCCAGCAGGGCCGCGATCCACGGCCACGACACCGCTCTTTTCAAGTTCGAGACCGCAGCGTTCACTCGCCCCTTCCGTGTCAGCATAGCACTGACTTTGTGGGCTTAGGTACCGTTACTCGCGGCAGGGTGCGCTGCTTAGTGGGGCAGGATGGCATCCTGCGGCCGATTGGTAATCGGCCCGGCACGGCCTATTCACGCCCCTCAGGAGCGGGTTACCAACCCGCTGCAGGTTGACAACCTGCCCCACATGCCGGCGGCGTCTGTCACCATATTTTGCGAGACTCAAACGCCATCCATTCCGGTCACGATGGTGGCGCACGTAGATGAGAAGCCGATAGAGTC
>CAZARO010000369.1:0-5811 GCA_964487165.1 uncultured Solibacteraceae bacterium
AGATTACCAACACCCCACCCTGCGTTGCATAAACAACATTCGTCGTTTTTCCTGCATCGACAACTGTCGCTTAAGCATCGAAAGTTGTGTAGGAGGGAAACTCAAATGTCCACACTTCTTCGAGTCGATTCCAGTCCATTCCCCGGCGAGGCTTCGTTCAGCCGGCAGCTCACCTCTGAATTCGTGGCGCAATGGCAGGAGTCGCACCCCGGCGGCCGCGTGATCGCCCGCGATCTTGCCAATACCAACCTGACGCCGCTGAGCGCGCCATGGGTGGCCGCGGTTTATACCCCGGAGGCCAACCGGACGCCGGATCAAAACGCGCTCCTCAAGACTTCAGACGAGCTCATTGCCGAACTCCAGGCTGCCGACGAGTACGTTTTCGGCGTGTCGATGCACAACTTCTCGATTCCCTCGAGCCTCAAGCTGTGGATCGACCAAGTCGCGCGCGTGGGCAAAACGTTCTCGTATGAAGGTGGTGTGCCAGCCGGCCTGTTGCTCGGTAAGAAAGCTACTTTCCTGGTGGCCACGGGCGGAGTTTACGAGCAGGGCACGCCGATGGCGGCACTGAACTTCATCGAGCCGTACCTGCAGTCCCTTTTTGGATTCATCGGCGTGAAGGACGTGACGTTCATCAGCGCCAGCGGAACGTCGCGGGCGCGATTCGGTGTAGACCGCGGCGTCATTCTCGAGCCCGCTCTCGCCTCCATTCGCGCTCAATTTCAGGCGGCGTAAAGAGTCGGGCGCCCATTCTGACTTCACAGGCTGATCGATCGCTCCCTCGCTGTCGCGGCTCGGTAGGCTCTTGCAAAGACACAGGCGCCATTCCGAGCCGCGCGCGCTAGCAAGCGGTTCTTGGAATTTTGCAACTCCCTCTGCTGTCCTCCATACCCGGCAGGGATATCGAGGCGAAGCGTCGCCCTGGAGTTTGGCCATTTTCCGGCACGAGGAGGGCAAGCGGAAGTCACCGCGCCCAAACCTTTCTGGTGCCGTAGTGGCAGAGCGCCGCAGACCTGGCCGAAACCACCAGGTCAACGCCTGCGCGTGCAGGTGTCTTCATTCTGACTTCACGGACCCGAAGGGGCTGCTTCTGACTCCTGTCTTCCATATCCCGCAGGGATATCGAGGCGAAGCCTTGCCTGGTTGGTATAAAATAGCGCCGTGACTATGCGCAGAAGATCTTTCCTGACGGCCGCGGCCGCCGTCCCGGCCGCGTTGGCCCAGACTCCACAGCGCGATTGGACGGGCCGCGAACCCATCCGCTATACCGACCCCGACGTCCTCACGCTCGACAAGCGATTCTCGAAATATGTCGTCGGCAACGCCGCCATCGAACGCCTTTGGACGGGCGCCCGTTGGGCCGAAGGTCCCGCGTGGAGCGGCTCCGGGCGATTCCTGCTATTCAGCGACATCCCCAATAATCGCCAGATGCGCTGGCTGGAGGAAGACGGCCACATCAGCGCCTTCCGCTCGCCGTCCGAGTACAGCAACGGCAACACCTTCGACTACGAGGGCCGCCAGATTTCCTGCCAGCACGGAATGCGGCGGGTGGTGCGATTCGAAGTGGACGGCTCGACGACCGTGATCGCCGATAAGTGGCAGGGCAAGCCGCTCAATTCGCCCAACGATGTCGTAGTGCACCCGGACGGCTCCGTCTGGTTCACTGACCCCACTTATGGCATCCAGGGTAACTACGAGGGCTTCCAGGCGACCTCGGAGAATAAGAAGGCCGCGTATCGTGTAGAGCCGAAAACCGGCAAGATGGATAAGATCACCGACGAGTTAGACCAACCCAACGGAATATGTTTTTCGCCCGATTACAAGAAGGTCTACGTATGCGACACGGGCGACCCGAAGGACATACAGGTATTCGATACGGCTGACGGTAAGGTGCGCAATAAGCGCCGCTTCATCAGCACCGAGATGAACGGCAAATCGGGATTGGCCGACGGCATTCGCGCCGATCTGGACGGCAATATCTGGGCTGGAATGGGCTGGGTGGGCGCGGGCTACGATGGCGTCCACGTCTATACACCGTCCGGCGAACGCATCGGGCAGATTCTGCTGCCGGAAATTTGCGCCAATCTCTGTTTCGGCGGAACTAAGCGAAATCGGCTGCTGATGACGGCGGGACAGTCGCTGTACTCGCTATATGTAGGCACGAAGGGCGCTCACATCGCGTAGCGGCCGCTCTCTCGCCGTAACAGCCGATCGATGCATCGTAAACTACTGTCCGGGCGGCCCCGTCGGCGGGCCACCGGCCGCAGACGTGTGGAACTCGTACTCCTTGGGGGGCTCCGTTCCCAGCAGCCAACGGACGAAATAATCCCACCGTTTGCGCATCATGTAATTGGAATCGGGACCGTACCCGTGCGGGCGATTGGGGAACATCACCAGGTCGAAATCCTTGTTCGCCTTGACCAGTTCCGCCACTACCAGCAGCGTGTTATATGGCGGCACGTTGTTGTCCATGGTGCCGTGCGCCAGCAGCAGATGGCCTTTGAGATACTTGGCGAAATTCTGATTGGCCTGGCTGTCGTAATTGGTCTTGCCGTCGGGCGTTTTTTCGAGCAGTCCTTGCCACTTTTCGGCCCAATCGTCTTCGTACTCGCGATTGTCGTGGTTGCCCGATTCCGAAATCCCCACCTTGAAGAAATCGGGATAGTGGAACATGGCGCCCGCCGTGGCATAGCCGCCGCCCGAGTGGCCATAGATGCCCACGCGATCGAGATCGATCCACGGATAGCGCTTTCCCAGGTCCTTCATGCCGGACACCTGGTCGGGCAACGTGTTGTCTCCCATATCGCCGAAATAGGCCTCGTGAAACTTCTTGGAGCGCCATGGCGTGCCCATCCCGTCGATCTCCACCACGATGAAGCCGAGCTCCGCCAGCGCCTGCGCATCGCCGCGGGCAGCGGAGAAATTGCGGCTGCCTACGCTGCCGGTCTGCGGTCCGGGATAGATATGGTTGATGATCGGGTACTTCTTCGCGGGGTCAAGATTGGTGGGCTTGAACATCAACCCGTAGCAATCGGTAACGCCATCGCGGCATTTCACGGCGATCGGCTGCGGCGGCTTCCAGCCGGTGGCCAGCAGCTTGGAAATATCGGCCTTTTCGAGGGGCGTAATCAGCTTGCCGTCGATATCGCGCAGAGCGATCGCAGGCGGCACATCGGGCTTCGAGTAAGTGTCGACGAAGTATTTACCCGAAGTGGAGAGCGCCACGGTATGGTTGCCATCGTCGGGCGTTAGAAGCTTCTGATTCTTGCCGTCGAAATCGACGCGATAGAAGTGGGCGAAGTACGGATCGCGCCCTTTTTCCTTGCCCACCCCCAGGAAATAAATGACGCGCGCCTGCTCGTCCACCTTGACGATCTGAGTAACATTACCCTCGCCCGAGGTAATTTGATTCTTGATCTTGTTGACGCCGTTGAGATCGTACAAATAGAGCTGGCCCCAGTTATCGCGCTCCGAAAACCAGATGACTTCGTTGCTGGCCGCCAAATAGTGCCAGTTAATGCGCCCGTTGCCCGACTCGAAAAATGTGGCCACCTTCTCGTGGATCGCGTCATGTACCGCGCCGGTTGCGGCATCGGCAATCTTGAGAGTTTCCTCTTTGTGATCGCGCGAAGTGGAGACGAAGGCCAGCTGCGTGCCGTCGGCATTAAACTGCATATCGAGCGAGCCGCTGCAGGCGATGTCGTCGCACAGCGTGGAGCGGTGCTGGTCGGGCGGCATTTGGAGGCGGGTTACTTTCGCCGTGGCCACATCAATGATTACGCGCTGGATGGTGGTGACCACGGAGTCCCCGGGCAGAGGGTACTTCCACGCGCGCAGCGTCGGGTGTCCCACGGTGGTGTTCACCAGGTACATTTCACCCACGCCGCGCTGGTCCTGCTGGTAAGTGGCGATTTTCCTGGAATCGGGCGACCAGGCCACGATGGGGTTGTCACTCGATGTCCAGCCGGCGTTGTCGGTAGCGTAGCCGAAATCCTTGACCCCATCGGTGGTGAGCTGCGTTTCCTTGCCGCTGGAATCGCGAACCCACAGATTGTAGTCGCGAATCATGACGGTGCTCTTGCCGTCGGGCGATTGCCCTCCGCCGCCCCGTCCTCCGCGTCCTCCACGTCCTCCGCGCCCTCCACCGGCGGGAGCGGGCGGCGGATTGCTGTCCGCTTCGCACGCGTTACCCTGCCGGCCGCATTTCCAATGATCGGAGCCTACCGTGACCGCGATGGATTGCGAGTCGGGCGAAAGCACGAATTGCTGGAACGGCAGGTGCGCGCCATCGTAAGTGGAGCCGGTTGCCTTGGAAAGCGCGGCGGCCAGTTTCGCATGGTCGAACGCCGGCTCGCGCGTGCCGCGGGCGGGATCCACCAGGATGAACTCGCTGCCTTCGGCGGTGGTGATGCGATACCACATGCGGCCGTCCGGCAGCCAGTTGGGCTGGACGCTGGAGCGTACCATCAGTGAGTTGGTGGTGGTGCCCAGAAATTTTTCCGCGTGGGCATAGTCGGCCGCGGTCACGGTGAGCGGCTGGGCCAGGCAGGGGACAACGGCGGCGATGCCGGCCGCCAGGATGGCGAGGTGCAGAGAGCGATTTCGGTTCACAGGCCTCATGATACTAAAGAAGGAGTCGGAAGGCAGAAACGGCCGATGCATTCCGGCGCCGAGCACCGCTATTCCGACTGCGGTATCTTCAGCATCCAACACCCCACTATCGGCGTTCATCTGCGTTCATCGGCGGCTAATAAATCTTTCTCGGGAACTTTGCGCAGGAATTGGCTAAAGGGCCGTGCGCACGGCTATTCTGACTTCAGCATCCTTCCGTATCCTCCGGCATCCTCCCCGGTCAATTCCTATACGCACTCTCTAACACGCTGAACGACCCACCCAACCCAGCCGGATTCTCCAGCCCCAGGATCTTGGTAATAAACGGAAAGACGTTGACGTTCTCGAACGGCTTCAACTCGACATTCGGCCGCACGTTGGGGCCGGCCGCGTAGAAGATCGCATCCATCGTCTTGAACTCCTGCACGTCGAATCCGTGATTCCCTTTAGTCGATTACGCGGTCCAGCACACTGGCCAAGTTGTCGCGCAAAGCGGTGTACTTTATTTGCGTAGGCATGAGAGTACCGTTTTGCAGCGTACAGGAATCCTGTACGCTGAGTAAACTGCGCGAGCTACCCCTTGGCCGATTACCAATCGGCCCCACAACTCTACTTCTCCCCCGTTCCCAGCAGCGTTTCGAAGTACGGCGCTTCCGGCTCCTTATATACCACCGCCGTCTCCACGTTCTTGAAACCGCCGCCTTTCAGATAACGCTCCAGTTCCAGCTCCGTGAACCCCAGCCACACGTCGGCGTACATTTCGCGCGCCTCTTCGAAATGATGGCGATTCAAATCCAGCACCGCGATCCGTCCGCCAGGCTTCAGAATGCGGCGCGCTTCCTCTACGGCGCGGTGCGGATGGCGTGCGTGATGCAGCGCCTGGCTGAGAAAGGCCAGGTCCACCGTGCCGCTGCGGATGGGCACGTCCTCCAAATCGCCCAGCCGGTATTCCATGTTTCCGATGCCGTGCTTGCGCGCCAGTTCGGCGCCGAACCCCACCATTTTTTCGGAATTATCGATGGCGATTACCTTTTTCGCGCGCTGCGCCATCAATTGCGAAATCGTGCCTTCGCCTGCCCCCAGATCGGCAATCACCATGGGCGGCATGAGCCTCAGCAGCGCCTCCGCCACCCCTTTCCAACTGCGTCCCGGCACATATTGGCGGCCGAATTTGCCGGCCAGTTCGTCGAAATAGCGGCG
>CAZARO010000370.1:0-5808 GCA_964487165.1 uncultured Solibacteraceae bacterium
GCTGTTGCGCGCATTGCAGGAGCGAGAGTTTGAGCGTTTGGGCAGCGGCCAAACGCTCCGGGTGAACGTGCGGGTGGTGGCGGCGACCAATCAGGATCTCGCGCAACTCGTGGCCAGCAAGCAATTTCGCGCGGACCTTTACTACCGCCTGAACGTCATCCCGATCTGCCTGCCACCGCTGCGCGAGCGCGTGGAAGACATTCCGTTGTTGGTGGAGCACTTCGTCGGGAAATTCTCAGCGCGTCTGGGCAAACCGATCGATGTGCTACCCGATGAAGTGATGGACCTGCTCAAGTCGCATGACTGGCCAGGGAACATTCGCGAGCTGCAGAATTTCATCGAGCGCGCGGTGGTGCTTTCGCCCGACTCGGCGCTGCGGCCGACGCTCACGGAATTGAAGCAGATGACGAAGCAGCAGCCGACTGCCGCGGCGGCGCGCACGCTGGCCGAGGCCGAGCGCGAGCACATTCTGGACGTGCTGAAACAGACCGACGGGTTGATCGGCGGACTGCGCGGCGCGGCAGCGCGGCTGGGATTGCCGCGCACCACTCTGGTTTACAAGATGCGAAAGCTTGGAATTGAAGCCCGTCGCACGCACGTGAAACCGGCACGTGAAGTGAGGCCTCTAGTTGACCGAGCGGGATTTGGCGGGATCGCGGGAGATCTGTTCGCGCACGCCGCTGGGTTCTGAGGATCGCTCGGCTCGGTGTATGTTCCCCGTAACGCGCGGGTTGAGGCAGCTTCCCGGAGTAAGGCGGATCAGTCCATAGAATACCGCCGCAACGCAAGCGGAATCGATTTCGTAGGCGATCTCTAGAGGACGGCACCTGTCGCGGTTTAAGGGTCAACCGGAACTTGAATGGCGGCGGGCAAGTTGACGCATAATGCCTAAGCGGCCGACGTGAATTGCAAAGGAGTCGCGTTCGGGCAGCATTACTCCCGAGAAACGCGCCAGGTTCTTGTGACGCTGGGAAGGCTTTCGTTGGCGATCCAAGGATCCAAGTGCCGCTCAGACCCAAGGCCACCACGGGAAATCTCGGAATGCGGCCCGCTTATGTGCCTATGTTAATTAACGCCCATTGGGATCCGCGCCACCAACGCGGCGACGCGTACTTCAGGCGACTTCAGTCGCGACCAGGACCGGAATGACAACGATCGCGGGCGCAGTGTCTTCATTCTGACTTCACGGACCCGTAGGGGCCGCTTCTAACTTCACTATCCTTCTATATCGTCTACTTCTGATCGAACAGATCGGGGCGCTGCAGGCGCTCGCCCTTGAACACCACCAGCGAGATTCGTTCCGTAGCGGCGATATCCTGCAGAGGATTGCCGTCCACCAGCAGCAGGTCGGCGTCCATGCCCTTGCGGATGCCGCCGATGCGGCCGCCGGCGCGCACCAGGGCCGCTCCGTTAGCGGTCGCCGCCTGCAAAGCCACGGCCGCGGGAATGCCGGCCTGCACCCAGAGTTGCAACTCGTGGTGCATCGACGGGCCGGGAAAGACCAGCGGATTGCCGGAATCGGTCCCCATTACCAGCGGGACGCCGGCCTTCCACGCGCGCAGCAGGTTCTGTTTGCTTTGCTCCAGCGCCTTGGCGAAGATGGCCGCTTTGGCGGGGTCGACAGCCTTGCCTCCGAGCACGAACTCGCGCGTGCTCTTCAAGACGCTGGCCGCGACGGCCTGCTGCACCAGCGAAT
Organism: uncultured Solibacteraceae bacterium; assembly: GCA_964487165.1. GTDB lineage: Bacteria > Acidobacteriota > Terriglobia > Bryobacterales > Bryobacteraceae > PALSA-129. Next base: position 1,697 of record CAZARO010000370.1, read on the forward strand.
TGTCGAGCATGTCGGCCTTCCCGGCGAAGTATTGCGAATAGGCTTCCGCCACCCCGAGGGTCGGGTCGAGATAGATGCCATCGTGAGCCATCTTCGCGAGCACCGCATCGGGAATCTTATCGCGCCAGGAGCCGTGTTCGATGGAACTGGCGCCGGCGTCCACCGCGTCGGTGACGTCGCGCGAATCGCCCGTATGGACGGCGAGCGGCAAGCCCTTCGCGCGGGCTTCCTCGGCCACCGCGCGGAACAGCGCCACGTCCATGCGATTGAACAGCATGCTCGCACCGAAGCCCGCTTCCAGAATCGCCTTGATGCCGTCCACGCCGCGCGCTTTCAGTTCGTCCACCTGCTGGCGCGCTTCGTCGGCCGTCTTGGGGACGCGCACCAGTTGGGCTTTCACGGTCTCCTGAACCATTTTGGGCGCGTACTGCGTAAATTCGGTGCCGTGCCCGCCCTCGGCGGTGAACATGGGGCCGCAGACGAAGAGCTGCGCTCCCAGCTTGCTGCCGCCGGCGATCTGGGCGCGCAATTTGAGCGACGCATCCAGGCCGTCGCCGGTGCTCCGGGCCGCCGTCACCCCGGCGTAGAGCAGAGCCGCGGCGTCGCGCGCCATCAACTTGGCGCCGTCGTAATCCTCGCTCGATGCGAACATGCCGCCGGGCGACGAGATGTGTACGTGCACGTCGATCAGCCCCGGCAGCAGCGTCTTACCCGAGCCCTCGACCACGTCCGTGCGCAGCTTGCCGGCGTCCGGACCGGCGCCGTCGAAGACGTCCACGATCTTGCCGTCGTGCACCAGCACACTGGCGTTCTCCTTCACTGTGCCGTCGCCGGGGAAGACGCGGGTGTTGCGAATCAGGAACGTGCCGGAGCGCTGCAGGTCGCGGAAAAGCGCTTCGTTCTGGCCGATGTGCTCCTTGGTATATGAGCGCCAGCAGCCCATGATCAGAAACGGCGCCAGCACGGCCACCGCCCACAGGCGATTGCGCGGCGAGATCTTCTCTTCCTTCTCCCAGCGGAACAGCTTCACCGCCAGAAACAGTCCCACGGCGGTAGTGAGCAGCAGGGCACCGACCGCCGCGCCGTTATCGAAGATGCTCTGATTGCGGAAGAAAATGCCCTGGAAACCGGTGACCAGGTAGGTTGCCGGCATGAACTCCGCCACCGTCTGCGCCCAGGCGGGCAGAATCGAGGAAGGGATGGTGGTGCCGCTCAAGAACAGCATGGGCATGTACACCAACTGGATGAGGATGTTGGCTTCCGCCATGGTGTTGGTGATGGCCGCCAGGATCGCCCCGATGGCGCGGAGGGCACAGACGCCCAGCCCGGCCATGGCGATGAGCGAGATCCAGTGCTGCGGCAGAGGCATGGCGTAAATGAAGTGCGCCAGCCCCGCGATCAGAAAGATCACCGGCAGATACAGGAGCAACCCGCTGGCCATGGATGCCACCAGCAAGGGCAGGGGCGAAATGGGCGTCACTTTGAAACGGCGCAGGATGTTGGCCTCGCGGTCCTGCACGCTGCGCATGCCCGCGCCCCACAATCCGTTGCCCAGGATGCCCATGGTGAGCACGGTACCCACGAAATACGCGATGCCCTGTCCCGTGCCGGCGTGAAACATCTCCGCGAAGGCGAAAAAGAAAATCAGCGGAAACAGGTAATTGAAGAACAGCACGCCGCGATCGCGCGCGGTGAGGCGCATGTTGTTCCGGAAGAGGGCCCAATAGACTTTCATTCGCGCAGACTCTTTCCCGTGAGCTCGATGAAGGCATCTTCGAGCGAAGGCCGTTTGATGTGGATATCGGCCAGCTCAATGCCGGCTTCATCCAGCCATTTCACCATTTCGACGATGGTGCGCGCCGGGCGCGTGGAGACCACCGCGATTCTGGTTCGCCGGTCGTCCAGCGAGATCTTTTCGGCATGCTGCCAGGCCGGTAAATCGCCCGCCGGTACGGGCCGCTCGCACTCGATCTCGATGGTGGAATGCGCCAGCGTGCGCTCCTGAATTTCGCGCGGGGTGCCCATGGCGATGATGCGGCCTTCGTCTACGATGGCCACGCGGTCGCACAATTTCTCGGCCTCTTCGATGTAATGCGTGGTCAGCAGGATGGTGCGCTTTTCGTGGCGGAGGTCGAGGACAAGTTGATGGATTTCGAGGCGCGCCTGCGGATCGAGGCCGGCTGAAGGCTCGTCGAGGAAGAGCATCTGCGGGTCGTTCAGCATCGCCAGTGCCAGTGCCAGGCGCTGCTTTTGCCCGCCGGAAAGGGTGGAATATTGCGCTTCGCGCTTCTCCCAGAGCTGCAGGCGTTTGAGAAGCTGGGTGGTGTCGACGTTGCGGGTGTAGAGCGCCGAAAAGACTTCGATGGCCTCGCGCACCTTGATTTTGTCCTGCAGATGGGTGGATTGCAGGCAGACCCCGACGCGGTCTTTCAACTCGTTGGTCTGCACTTCCGGGTCGCACCCGAGAACCGAGACGCGCCCGCCGGAGCGGGTCCGCAATCCTTCCAGGATCTCGACGGTGGTGGTCTTGCCGGCGCCGTTGGGCCCGAGCAGGCCGAAGACTTCGCCCGCGCAGACTTCGAAATCGACGCCTTTGACGGCCTGGACCGCACCGTAATTCTTCTTCAGGCCTTGGACTTCGATGGGATTCGACATATCAGGAAACCGCTCCCTCGCGGTCGCGGCTCGGTGCGAGGCGAGCGCTCAGTATCTCCACAGCCAGCGCGCCTTCTGCACCACTTTTTCGCAATTCGGCAGGAACGCTTCCTCGAGCGGCGGACTATACGGCACGGGCGTGTCCGGGGCGGTGACGCGCAGGATGGGGCCGTCGAGAAATTCCCAAACGCTCTCCGTAATGGTGGCGGCCAACTCGCCCGCCATGCCGCCGGTGCGCGTGTCCTCGTGCAGCAGCAGCACCTTGCTGGTCTTGCGCACGCTCTCGCAGACGGTGTCGCGATCGAGCGGCAGGAGCGTGCGCAGATCCACCACTTCTATCTGCGCGCCTTCTTGCGCCAGCTTTTCGGCCGCCTCCAGCGCCACCCAGACCATGGCTCCATAAGTGACGATGGTCAGATCGCGGCCTTCGCGCACCACCTTGGCCTTGCCGATGGGAACCGTGTACTCCTCCTCGGGCAGCTCCTCTTTGATCTTGCGATAGAGGCCCTTGTGCTCGAAGAAAATCACGGGATCGTTATCGCGGATGGCCGATTTGATGAGCCCCTTGGCGTCGTATGCCGTGGCCGGCGCAACGACTTTCAGGCCGGGGGTGCGCACGAACCACATTTCGGGATTCTGCGAGTGAAACGGACCGCCGTGGATGCCGCCGCCGGAGGGCGCGCGCACTACCATGGGGACGGCCGCGCCCCAGCGATAGCGGCACTTGGCGGCGAAGTTCACAATCTGGTCGAAGCCGCAGGTGATGAAGTCGGCGAATTGCATTTCCGCCACCGGCCGCAGTCCCATGAGCCCCGCGCCGATAGCCGCGCCGGCGATGGCCGATTCCGAAATGGGCGTATCCACCACGCGCTTCTCGCCGAAATGCTCCAGGAAGCCGGCGGTCACCTTGAACGCGCCCCCATAGATGCCGATATCTTCGCCCAGCAGGAAGACGTTGGGGTCGCGCTCCATTTCCTCCCACAGTCCTTCGCGGATGGCTTCCAGGTAAGTGGTCGGCATGGGTTACCGGCTTTCGTACACGTCGTCAAGCAGGGTGGAGGGGTCTGGGAACGGACTGGCCTCGGCCCATTCCACGGCCTCGTCAACCTGGTTACGTACCAGGGCGTGATTTTGTTCCATCTCCGAGGGCTCGGCCCAGCCTTCCTGCAGCATGCGCGCCTCCAGGCGGATGATGGGGTCGAGCTTGCCCCACTCGTCGAAGAGGCCTTTGGGGACGTAGTGGGCGGCGTCGTGCGCGGAGTGGCCGGTCATGCGGAAGGTCTTGCATTCGAGCAGGTACGGCCCTTTACCGGAGCGCGCGTAATCCACCGCGCGGCGGGTGGCCTCGTGGACCGCCAGCACGTCGTTGCCGTCCACGATTTCGGCCGGCATGTTGTAGGCGGGGCCGCGGTCGGCCACGTTGGCGCAGGCCATCTGCAGGGCGAGGGGCGTGGAGT
>CAZARO010000371.1:0-5807 GCA_964487165.1 uncultured Solibacteraceae bacterium
TGGGCCGCGATCTCGTCTTACTCAGCGTGACCATGGATCCGGTGCATGACACTCCCGAAGTGTTGGCCAAGTATGCAGCCACCTGGAAGGCCGATTCGCGTTACTGGCACTTACTGACCGGACCGCGAACCGAAGTAGAGGCGCTCTGCCAGAAATTCGGCGTCGATTTCTGGCAAGGCGAAGGCAGTCTGACGCATTCCCTGCATACCATCGTGATCAGCCGGGAGCAGAAACTGGCGGCGAACTTCGAGGGGAATGAGTTTACCGCCGAACAGTTGGGCGACTTCGTGGACATCCAAATGCGTCAGGGCAAGTAATCTTAGAGTACTGCCGGCCAGGACACTCGGTGCAGATTGCCCTGTAATTACGGCGCTCGAAAACTGTTTCGAGCAGATCAACACTGGCGCGGGAGGATTCGATCCAGCAGCGGCGTTGTCATGAGCGTGGTGGCCAAGGCCATAATCACCATCATGGAGAACAGCGTCGGCGAAAGGATATGCAGGTCGAGCCCTACGTTGAGGATGACGAGTTCAACCAGCCCTTTGGTGTTCACCAGGACTCCCACTGCGAGCGATTCGCGCCACGGCATCCCACTTGCGTTCACCACCAATGCACTTACCAAAAGCTTGCTAACCACGGCCACGGTCACGATCAGGCCGCACAGCAACCAGAGCTTGGCATTGTTCAGCAGCCCGATACTGGTGCGAAGGCCGGTGAAGGCGAAGAAGAGCGGCAGCAACAGGACCAGGGTTACTGATTCGAGCCGCTGCCGCAGCTCCTGTTCCAGTTTGTCGCCTTTCGGGACCACGATGCCGGCCAGAAAAGCGCCGAACAAGGCATGAACAGCTAGCGCCTCAGTAGACCAGGCTGAAAAGAGGAGCAGGATCATAGCCACGCCAAATCGGCCGAGGCTTGGCTCTTCGGCCGCCGGAAGCAAACGGCGCAATACCGGACGAACCAGGAATACCATCGCGAGGATGTACCCGGCGAGCATCGCAAAACGCCAGGGCAGAGGGTTCTGCGTCGTCTGGGGACGGGCGATCACCGTGACTACGGCGAGCAGGCACCAGGCAGTTATATCGTCGAACGCGGCACAGGAGATGGCGAACACTCCTACCCGGGTGTGCATCAACCCGCGCTCGGCAAGAATGCGCGCCAGAACGGGGAACGCGGTCACGCCCATGGCGATTGCCAGAAACAGCACGAATGGCAGCCTGGGAGCGCCGCTGCCCAACTGGGGATAGAGTCCCCAGGCCAGAAGTCCGCCAAACACGAGCGGCGCTACAATGCTCGCCTGACTGGCAAGAACCACCGATTTGGCAGACTTCCGGAAGTGGTCCGGCCGGACCTCGAGACCGATCAGGAACATGAATAGGATGAGCCCCACCTGGCTGAGCGCAGACAGCGGTCCGAGGCCGGCCGCGGGGAAGAGGGCGTTCATAATGGCGGGCGAGATTCTGCCCAGTAAAGACGGACCCAGGAGGATACCTGCGGCCATTTCGCCGACTACCGCAGGTTGGCCGAGGAACCGGAATGCCGCCGCCATCAATCGGGCGGTCGTCAGGATCACCGCCATTTGCAGAAACAGCAGTTTGAGTTCAGGCATCGCCTCTTTCCATCCTCCGATGGTCTTCCAGGCGCTTTAGCCGCTTTCGTTCGCTGTGTTTTAAGCCCAAATCCCAGTAGAGGAAACGCAATGCCAGTAAGATGCAATTGATGCCGAGAAAGATGGCCAGGTCACCGGAGCTGGACGAGCGCGCGCCCATCCAGAACAACGGCAGCGATATCAGGGAAAAGGCGCTGGCGCCCAATTTCCGGTGCCGCGACCGAATCGGGCCGGCATCCTCTTTCGGTTGGGCCTCGGGGTGGAGAATTACTGCAAGGGGCGGATGAGCTAAACCCTGGGAGTCATAGATTTCACAGCGAAGTCGCGGCAAAGCCCGGACCCTCGCTTCACAAAACCGAAGAGCTGCATCGAGGCAACTGAACACGATGCAAGTGACTTCGGCTGGACTGGCATAGGCCTGTCCGTCCGACGCCAAGGGATTAGAACTCGTCCTGTCTCGTAAGAAAACGGCGCACTCGGTGGGGTGCATCAGTTCGTTCCAATCCTGCGGTTTGCGCCGCGGATCGAACAAGCGGATTTCTGCGCCGCAGTCCACGTCTCATGATACTGCGAGAGCATGGCGTTCCTCCTCCTCCGGAAATGGCCCGAAGGCCCTGATTACAGCGGGAATTCAGGACAGCCCCTCATAGCATTCCTGATGCCTTCCGTGGCCGGTCAAAATCCCACCATTTGGCTTTGGCGAAGCCCATATTCCGGCTATTTGGATCGATGCTCCTGATTGACCAGATCAGATTTGGGAGTCGTAGCTGATTTCCATTATTCCTGACCATGGGGCAGCGATGGTAACCTTCCTGTACGTCAGAATGCGGGAGGTGTCAGACAGGGCAGAAGTTACTGTGATCGGCGGCGGCCTGGCCGGAATGGCGGCTTCGATTCATCTTGCCAGGGCGGGTTGCCGCGTCACGTGCATTGAGTCCGATACGGGCTCGAGGCCGCCCGTCGGCGAGTCGCTGGACTGGTCCTCTCCGGCTCTGCTGGAAGCCCTGGGACTTCCCATGGATCGCCTGATTCGAGAGGAACTGGCGACTTATAAGCGCCATGTCACGGTGCAGTTGAGGGACGGGTCGACCCGGCATTACGAGCCGGGTGCATGGCTGGCCCGGCCTCCCTACAACGTCGAACTGCGCACGGTCCACGTGGATCGCCTCCAACTCGACCAGATCCTCCGTGAGACGGTGCTGCGGCACGGAGTGGAGATGGTGATTGACCGGGTCGACGAGGTGGAAAGAGAGGGAAGAAGAGTGACGGCGGTAAAGGCGGCGTCAGGACGGAGGTTCTCGCCGGACTGGTTCATCGACGCTTCCGGCAACGCCAGCCTGTTTTCGCGAGTTTTCCGCCTGCCGGTTCACGAATACGGACCCCGGAAGGTCGCGATGTGGGCCTATTTCGACGTTCCGGAATCGATCGAGGGCACCACGCTCTACATGGACGGGCAGCCACCCTATATGGAGTGGATCTGGGAAATTCCGATTCACTCGAAGTCGATTAGTGTGGGCTCAGTGGCTGCGGGCGAGGCGATCCAGGAAAGGCGGCGGCAAGGCCTCACGGTGGAGGACATCTTTCGCCAACAACTCTCCCGCTTCCCGAGGCTCGCGGAGCTGCTGCCGGCGGCTGGGGCCCTCTCGCCGAACGTGACGTCATTCCAATGCCGCGTCCATCGCAGACTGGCTGGGCCGAACTGGGTGATTGTGGGAGAAGCCGGTTCCATGGTGGATCCCATGACTTCGAACGGGGTCACGGCGGCACTGCGGCATGCGGGCGACGCGTGCGCTTTAATCGTCGGGTCGCGCCGCCGGAAGCGGTTACCGTACGTAGCGCGCGCGATGTACAGCAGGCGGGTAGTCGACCTGAACAGATTCTTCAATTGCGGGATAGAGAAGACCATTTACGATCCGGCCGTCCGCGACCGCATCGGTGTTTTGCGGGCTGGGAGGGTCTACACGGTGCCGGCCTGGGTTCTCAATGCGGTCTATTCCCGGATCGGCCCCGCGGGCGTGGTTTCTACGCTCCTGGTCGGCTGCGTGCTCAACCTGTTCCGAACCGCCGCTGTGGTTTTGAACGCACTCTGCCGCTGGCTCGGCGACCCTCGTAAGGCGGCGGGCTAATCATGTACCTGGTGGCGCGAGGGTCCGGATATCCGGTTCTGTTCCTGCATGGCATTCCCACGAGTGGCGCCCTCTGGAATGGCGTGATCGAAAGACTCTCGAGTCAGTTCCAGTGCCTCGCGGTGGATCTGCCCGGGTTTGGCAGATCGGCGAGTACCCCTCATGGTTTCCGGAATTTGGAGGAACTGGCTGCCAGTGTCGAAGCCATCCGGATCGAACACCGAATCGAGAAGTGGCACGTGGTGGGGCACGACGCCGGCTGCGCCATTGCGGTACATTATGCTCATCGCTTTCGAGACAGAGTGGGAAGGCTGGCGCTACTGACGCCGTCCGTGTTTCCAGAACTGAAGCCGTTCTACCTTTTCGAGGTCCTACGGAAGCCATTGATCGGTGAGTGTATGGCGCCCATCATCAACCTGCTCTTCTGGAACGTCGTGATGCGGTTGGCTACCCCGGCGAGCCGCAACCGGAACGAGATGATGAAAGAATTCCAGGCGCCTTTTCGCGGTCTGCGGGGCTCCTGGCACTTGATGTCCCTGCTGCGGTGGGGGCATCCCGCTGAAGTGCTCAAGTCGATTCCGAGCTTGCTTCCGAGGATATCGACGCCTACGCTGATCGTTCATGGATCGAAGGACCCGGCAGTGCCGGAATCCTTTGCCAACCGTGCTCGCGACCTGATGCCTGACTCGGAACTGATCTTTGTAGACTCCAGCCATTTCCTCCCCATAAACGAGCCGGTGGCAGTGGCGGAAGCACTCGTCCGCTTCTTTGGGCGCGCTGAAAGTGAGGGGCTTGTTTCGATGGTTGCCGCGGCCGGGGCCACCTTGGCCGCGACGTCCAAAGGGATACCGAGATAAGAGAAGCCCACAGGGCAGCAAGCCAGGTGCCTCACCCGTGACATCCGCCAGAACCTTCAGCGCAAGAGCCGCAACAGAGCGGCTTCCAATTGAGATGGTTCGAACCCAAACGGACAGGGCTCAGTCTTGAACACAAGCCGGCCGTCGATGTCGATCAACATCGGGCGATCGGGCCCGTATAGCGGCGCTCGATCGAGTTGTTGTCCATGCCGTCTATCAGGGCGGGGAAACGGATTCCCAAGCGGCGCACACAGCTTTCCGCAATCTCCACCCGCTTTCCATCCGCGCGCTGGGTAGCAAATATGACGCCCTCTTTGACGTTGCTGCGCATTTGCCATATATCGCTGGGTGTTATCGGTCATGTAAAAACGTAGATTTTCGGACTTGGGCCGACCACCGCTGAGATCACCTCCGCTGCCGAATGGGTGGAAATGGATTAATCCAGGACCGACCGCATATGGCGCAGTGGTCGAGAGCAGCCCAGCGCCGGGCCTGCGAGATGGTGGCTATTCGGTAACCCTGATCAGTCACACGAGTCGGAACCTGGCGCTCTCGATAACGGCGCTGCCGCTGCAAGTGACGCTGTCGTCCGCGTCCGCTCTGCTGATAGCGGCGGTCGGCGGCACACCGTTGTCTCCGCCTGGCGGTTTCCCGGCAGGACGGACTACAGTACCGTTGTCCTCGGTCGCAACTCACGCAAATAGTGAAGGAAGCCCGGCAGGCCGGCGAGGCGCAGATGCGTAGCCTGAGAGCGCTTTCCTCCCGGTGATTCGCGCTTCCCATTTCGACATTATGCCCCACCCGACTTGCCAAGCAAATCCCACAGAGCCCGCCCCCGCGGGCGGGGAAAAGGAGGAACTCCAACCGAGGACCGCGAACGCCGTCCAAAAATCTACGTTTTCTGGTGACCGCTAACATCGCTGGGATGCGCCTCCTGAATATACACGGCGTAGAACGCTACCCGGTCACGATAGGAATCGTACAGTTTATTTGAGCGCGGGAACCTCCCGGCGAAATGGCCGTCAAGTATAGCTGCCGAATACCAGGACGACGGGCCGCGAGCCACGGAAGGACAAGAGCTGGACCTAACTCTTTTTTGTCGTAGGCCCAGGGTGCGTCGCTAGCGGCCAAGCTCCTGAGTGTTGACGCGCTCACGCAGATTACGCACCTGAGCGGCGTGGTCGTTCGAATAGGATATCGAGACGTTGGCGCCGGAAT
>CAZARO010000372.1:0-5802 GCA_964487165.1 uncultured Solibacteraceae bacterium
CGCCCATCCTCGACTCTACCCAGTGGGCTGTCACGAAGATCTGGTAGTCACCGTCGCGCTACCGGCCCTCAGCCCTGGCGATGTGGCGCTTACTCGAATCTCTCCAGCCTTGGAGTTCGATTGCACGATAGCCAGGCACATGCCGTGAGAAGCTTTCTTCCGCGCGCCCTGGTAGCTTTCGGCGTTCCCCATGTCGCCATTGTCCACGCCGATCAGCCTGCCTTCGCCCTGGATTTCGAAGGCGATTTCGTTGTCCGCGTCGGGATGCGTGCGCCCTTCGGCGTCCACCACTTTCACGGTGACATGGACTACGTCGCGGCGGTCCGCCTGAATCGTGTCGCGGTCCACCGACAACTCTATCGCGGCCGGATCTCCGGTGGTGGCAATCTCCGCCGTGGCCACCGTTTCGCCGTTCTTCGTTCCCACCGCGCGCAGCGTGCCGGGCTCGTAAGGAACGTCCCACGCGAGATGCAGATCGGACGTGGTCCGCACCCCGTTCATGGCCTGCGGCCCCATCTGCCCGTAGCGTCCCTGCATGCCGAAACGCGGGAAAGCGTAGCCCTTCAGGCCCACCGATTTGCCGTTCAGAAACAGCTCCACGTTGTCGCAATTGGTGTAACACGCCACCGTGAGGAATTGCCCTTCGCGGCCTTTCCAGTTCCAGTGCGGAAATAAATGGACCATGGGTTTCGCGGTCCATTGGCTCTGGTAGAAGTAGTAGCCGTCCTTGGGGAAACCGCAGCTATCGATGCAACCGGAGGCGGCGCCGTGGTTCGGCCATGCGGATTCGCCCAGGTAATCGATGCCGGTCCACATGAAATCGCCGGCCACGTAATCGTGGGTGCGCACGAATCTCCACAGTTCCTCGGTATCCAGCCCGGGGAAGCCACGGCCGCCGCCGAAGCCTCCGCGGCCCGCGACCGCCGGCGGCGCCGTTTGCCCCGGCGCTAGCGGCTCCATGCCGCGATAGTCGCCGCGCACCCCGCCCATCCCGCCGCTTTCCGTTCCGATCATCCGCCAGTTCGGGTGCGCGAGTTTATCCTCGCTGTAGTAGAGTTCGCGGCGCTCGCGCCAGCGGTCCGCGTAGTTGTATCCCACCACGTCGAGCAGGTTGAGGAATTCCACCGGCGCCGCCTTCGGCTCGGCCGCGATCTGGTCGCACGCGGCGGTCACCAAACGCGTGGGATCTTCGCGGTGGAAAATATGCAGCAGGCCGCGCAGGATCTCGACTCCGTGAGCGCTGAGCTGGTCCGAAATCTCATTGCCGCAGCTCCACAGCACCACCGAGGGATGATTGCGGTCGCGATGGACGAAATCCGTCACGTCGCGCTCGTGCCATTCGGCGAAGTTCAGCGAATATCCGTTCCCGCGCACCTGCCCCTTGCCGGCCATCCATTCATCGAAGGCCTCGTCCATCACCAGAAAGCCCATGCGGTCGCACAGATCGAGGAATTCCGGCGCCGGCGGATTGTGACTGGTGCGGATGGCGTTGCAGCCCATTCCGCGCAGGATTTCGAATCGCCGTTCCCACACGCGCTCGGGCACCGCCGCACCCACCGACCCTCCGTCGTGATGCAGGCAGACGCCGTTGAGCTTGACGTGTTCGCCGTTGAGGAGGAATCCGCGGTCGGCATCGAACAGAGCCTCGCGGATGCCGAACGGCGTCTCATACTCGTCCACTACCTGCCCGCCCACCGTCACCGTGCTGCGTATCTTATATAGATACGGCGTGTCGACGCCCCAAAGATTCGGTTGCGTTACAGCGAACGCCTGCGCGAACTCATATTCATCGTCAGCGGCGATCTCCTGCGAGCTTTCCTGCGACGCGACAGCCTTGCCGTCACCATCGAGAATCGTGCTCGCGAGCGCGCACGCCGCCGCGGCACTACGCTCGTTGCGCACGCGGGTGTTCACGTTGACGCTAGCGGCTTCCTTGCTCACTCGCGGGGTGGTTACGAAAGTGCCCCACTGCGCCACATGGGTCAGGTTGACGGCCGTAAGCCAGGTGTGCCGGTAAATGCCCGAACCGGAGTACCATCGCGAACCGGGCTGTCGCGAATTGTCCACCTTCACCGCCATCACGTTCTCGCCCGTGGGATTCAGATGCGGCGTGATATCGTAAGCGAAACCGATATACCCGAACGGGCGCCTGCCGAGATAATGGCCGTTGATCCAGACCTCGCTGTTCTGGTATACGCCGTCGAACTCGACCGCGACCTTGCGGTCCTTATACGACGCCGGCACGCGAAAATGTTTGCGATACCAGCCGATGCCCGTAGGCGCGTTACCGCCCGCGCCACCGCTGGGCTCGTTCTGGGCGAACGGCCCTTCGATGCTCCAGTCGTGCGGCAGGTCGAGGCTGCGCCACGCCGCGTCGGCGAATGCCGGGGCTTCCGCGCCCGCCGCGTCGCCTTTGAAAAACTTCCAGCCGAAACCGAAACTGTCGCGGATGCGCGCCGGTGCATTCGGCGTCTGCGCGTCCAGCAGCGACACCGCGGCCGCTCCCAGCGCACCGCCCAGGAGGGCGCGGCGAGTGATGGAATCGTCTTGGTTCGTCACAACTCTCCTTACTTGCGGGCCCTTACTTGCGGTCGACACTCACCACGTACCACGTGGTCACTGGAGTCCCCACCGCGATCTCCCAACCGGCGGCCGTCTTCCTGCCGGCGATGGGTGCGCCGATGGGCTTGCCCGAACCATCGAGCGCCGCCGCGCTTACCGATTTCGCGCCTTCGATGCCGCGCAGCGTCACCGTGCCGCTGACGGGTTCGATGAGCGTGGGCGAATGGCCCTCTCCGCCGCGCTCCAGTCCGCTGTGCTGTTCGTTCCATTTCTGGTCGGTGTTGGCCACGCGCGAACAGGCGTTGAGAAGCATCTTGCCAGCGCGCGCCAGCGGCCGGTCGTCCAGGGACGTCAGCACGATGGTGGCGAAATTGTTGCTGACGTCGGCGGCGAGATTCTTCAGCGCCTTCCGATTCGCTTTCAGGAAACCGATGAGGGCCTGCGCGCGGTCCGTCTCCACGGTGACGATTCCCGTCTTCGCATCGGACGTATACCAGCTCAGCTCCCCGGTATCCGACACGATCGGGTTGGCGCCGGAAGCGGTCAACTGCGCGGTGGGCGAACCGTCGAGCGATTTAATTCGCACCGCATGCTCCAGCGGCAGAGCCAGCGGAAAGCCGGGCGTGAAGTAAGGTTGCTCGCTGCCGGGCCGCAATCCTCCGGGGAGCAAACCGGCATCCAGCACCTGTTCGCGCGAATACGTCCGCTCCACCGTTTGCCGCGCCGGCTTCACACCGCCGCGCAGAAAGATGAGCGCTCCCGCCGATAGCTCAGTCATGCGAACGGGGTCGAGCGAAAGGTCGAAGGGGTCGCCGACATAGGGCTTCCACGCAGGGTCTTTCTTGGGCTCGAAGGTGTATTGGATCACCATGTCCCAATCCTGGAAGCCGGCGTAAGCGGCGAGGATGGGGATGCCTTCGCTCGCGTATTCGTTGGGAAACGGATGGTTGGTCTCGCTCACCGTGTACGGCTTGCCGGCGAAGGCGGTACGCGAAAGCTGCACCACGGTGGAATGCAGCGGATCGTTGACCATGGGGACGTCGCCCACGCCGATATATTGATTCCAGTAGATGTGGCCATCCAGGATGTCGAGCTTGGAAAGGCTGGTCAGCATGGCCCAGGGCGGGCCGCTGTGGCCGTGATCGGCGGTCCCGATGAGCGGCTGCTTCACTCCCAAATTCCGCAGGTAGGTTTTCATGTCCTGGTAGAACTTGTTTTCCAGGTCCATGAAGAAGCGGACTTCGATTTCGTAACGCCCCTTCGGCGCAGTGGCCCGATCGTCGCCGCGCAGGCGCGGAACGAGCGCGTCGCCCTGGACGCCGGCTTGCTCGCGCAGCTTCTGCAACTCATCGGCCGGGAGGTTGGCTTTCAGCCAGGTATTGTAGATCTCGTCCAGCTCGTCCGCATAGAACTTCGACGGTGGGTTGTAGCCCTGGCCGATTCCATTCTCATTGAGCATCTCCACGATGGCGATGGCCGGCTCATGGCGGTATTCCGTTTTGGTGTACGGGTTGAGGTGCGTGAGCAGGTTGTGGGCGTATTCCTTCTCCAGCTCAATGAGGCGCTTGTCGTAGAGCGTGAGGCTCTTAGCCCACTGCAGGCGGGCGGCGTCCGGCACGCCGTCGCCCTCCTTGTAAGCGCGGCCGACATTGAGATTCAGGTCCATGTAGATGCCGTTCTTCTTGAGCTCCGACACCAGGAAGTCGAGCCGGTCGAGCTGCTGCGCATCGAAGGAGCGGGTATCGTCCTTACTGCCGTCGGTAATACCGGTGGGCGCCCACTTATCGACGAAGTGCAGCCGGACAATGTTGACGCCATAACGCGCCAGTGTACGCGCCCACATGGGCGTGTCTTCCTTGGGCGGAAGCTCGATCGATCCCGGACCCCAATCGGTGAGGTGAACGCCCCAGAATCGAATGCGCTTCCCGTCGGGCTTCACGAAGTGTCCGCCCTGAATGCGGATGTAGCCGTCCTTGCCGGCCGGAGCGTCGTGCAGGAATGAGAGGTCGGCGGGAGACGACGTAGCGTTGCGATGGTCGATTACATATGGCTTGAGCAGGCTGTCGTCCCACTGGGCCTGGACGACGCCGGCGAGGGGGCAGAGCAAAACGGCGATTAGCGGAATACGGACGGACATGGCGGATGACACGATTCTAGTGCCATTCGGGTGGCGAGGGAATCCGCCTAAAGTAGGACGGCATCTGCCCGGAAACCGTTGGGCGAGCTGCGCTTGCTCCCTAACCGGCGGGCTGAAGCCCACCCCACCGGTGGCGCGGGCTTCAGCCCGCGAGCGGCAAGATGCGCTCGCCTGACAAGCTAAAATATGACCCGGTCGCCGATTACTTACGCGCCGCGCTGGGATCGCCGGTGGGCGGCGGAGCGTGATCTTCCTTCGCCGGCGGCCCCAGCAACTCGGTGAAGATGGGCTTGAGCGCGTCGGCCCAAACCTGGTATCCGGGAAGCATAGGATGCAGCTTGTCGCGCGGGTTCATCATACCGTCGAACAGCTTGCCGTCCTTGTCCGCCAACTTATCGTTGACATTCAGATAGCGCACCCGTTTGCCATCGGCGAGCTTGGCCAGGTTGGCGTTGATCTTATCGATCGTCCCTATCGCCGACATGTTGTCGTTGCGCGGGAAGATGGCGGTCAGGATGATGGTGGCGCTGGGGGCCTTCTGCTGCATCACGCGCAGCACGGCCTCCAGCCCGCGCGTGATGTCGGCCACCTTGGCATCGTCGCCGCCCGCAGGGACGCTCGGTCCGACATTATTGGTGCCGGCCAGCAGCACGATGACCTTGGGATTGACGCCATCCAGTTCGCCGTTTTCCAGGCGCCAGAGGATGTTCTGGATGCTGTCCGCGCCCCATCCGAAATCGGCCGCGTTCCATCCGAAGAAGTTCTGCTTCCAGTTCGCTAGCAAATCCGGATAGTCGGTGGCGCCCCAGCGGCGCGTAATGGAGTCGCCCTCGAAATAAATGTCGATGCCGCCCTGCTTGGCTTTTTCGAGTAACTGGTTGTGGGCGGTGAGAGAGTTCTGGTCCCCGCGGGGGGCGGGTTGGTCGGCCGGGCCCCGCCCCTGCGCGAACGCCGCCGACACGCAGCACAGTAAGACGGCCGCTTGTCTCTTCATTCCGCGAGTCATTTTGCAACCGATGCAGGCGGAGCACTCTTAAAGAATTTGTCCGCCCACGGGAGGAAGTACTTCCAGTTGGGGCCGTCGGTATGGCCGCCGTCGTGCT
>CAZARO010000373.1:0-5799 GCA_964487165.1 uncultured Solibacteraceae bacterium
GGCTGCCCTTGCGCTGGATCACCTCGTAGAACAGCGTGGGGCGATCTTCCACCGGGCGCGTGAAAATCTGCAGCATGTAGCCTTCGTCGTCGCGATCCACCAGAATGCCCAACTCGCGCAGCGCGTCCAGCGGTTCGTCGATCGGCCCTATGCGCGCGATCAGATCCTCATAATAGGTATTCGGCACGCGCAGAAATTCCACTCCCTGCCGCCGCAGCGTGCCCACGGTGTCGATAATATCGCTGGTCGCCATGGCGATGTGCTGCACTCCGGGACCGCGATAAAAGTCCAGATACTCTTCGATCTGCGATTTCCGCTTGCCCGCGGCCGGCTCGTTGATAGGGAACTTCACCCGCTCGTTGCCGTTCGACATCACCTTCGACATGAGCGCCGAATACTCCGTCGAAATGTCCTTGTCGTCGAAATGCTTGAACATGCGGAAGCCCATGACGTCGCGGTAAAAGTCCACCCAGCGATTCATTTCGCCCCATCCCACATTGCCCACCATGTGGTCGATATACTGCAGGCCCACCGGCCGCGCCACGTTGTCTTCGGCTTCCACCGCGCGGTAGCCGGGCAGGAATGCGCCGTTGTAATTGCGGCGCTCCACGAAGGTGTGGATGGTGTCGCCATAAGTGGCGATAGCCGCCACGCGCGCTTCCCCACTCGCGTCGCGCAGCGTTTCGGGCTCGCGCACGCTACGCGCCCCGCGCCGCGTGGTCTCGCGCCACGCCGATTCCGCATCGTCCACCCACAGCGCGATGTCGCGCACGCCATCGCCGTGCAGGCCGACATGCGCGGCGGCCTGATGTTCCGGCGCCAGTGGCGTAGTAAATACCAGGCGAATCTTATTTTGCGCCAGCACGTAAGAAGCGCTCTCCCGCGTGCCGGTCTCCGGACCGCGATACGCCGCCAGCCGGAAGCCGAACGCGGCGCGATAAAAATAGGCCGCCTGGCGCGCGTTGCCCACGTAAAACTCCACGTAGTCGGTGCCGTTGAGCGGCAGGAAGTCCTTCTCAACCTGTGCGGGATGCTCCAGAGCTTGCATAACTCCTCCTGAATGCCTCGATACAAAAACGATTGTCTTCGTCCGTTCCGGTGGAGACCCGCAGGCAATTCGGCAGGCCGAACGCCTTGAGCGGGCGGACCACCACCCCTTGCGACAGCAGTTCCTCGAAAACGCGCGTAGCCTCCCCCTCGGAGGGCATGGCGATCATCACGAAATTGGCTTCCGAAGGCGCCAGCGGAAGGCCCAATTCCCGCAGCCCTTCGGTAAGATAGCGCAGGCCGCGCGCATTCAGCTCCAGCGAGCGGTGCAGAAATTCCTTGTCGGCGAGCGCCGCGATGCCCGCCGCCTGCGCCGGCGTGGAGGGCTCGAACGGCAGCTTCACCTTGAGCAGATTGCGAATCAGTTCCTCATGCGCGAATCCGTAGCCGATGCGCGCGCCCGCCAATCCATAGGCTTTGGAAAACGTGCGCAGCGTGATCACGTTGTCGTAGCGATAGTGCATGGAATCCGGATAGCGCGGATTGTCCTGGGCGTATTCGAAGTAGGCTTCGTCCAGAATGATCAGCACGCGTTCGGGCACGTGCCGGTAGAACGCGTCGAACTGGTGGCGTGTGAAAATGGTGCCGGTGGGGTTGTTGGGGTTCGCCAGGTAGATGATCTTGGTGTGCTGGTTGATCTCCGCCGCCAGCGCCGTGAGATCGTAGTGCCAGTCGGAATAGGGGACGGTGCGATACTTCACGCCGCGCGAACGGGCCAGCACCTGGAAGCCGATGAAAGCCGCTTCGGTAGTGAGCACCTCGTCCTCATCGCACAGGAAGGCGCGGATGATGTTGGACATGATGCCTTCCGACCCGCTGCCGGCGATGACGTTTTCCACCTTGAGGTCAAACTTCGCCGCCAGAACTTCGCGCAGGCGCAATCCGCCATCGGGGTAGAGGTTCAACGTGCCAAGGGTCTGGGCCATCGCTTCCACGGCTTTGGGAGATGCTCCCAGGGGGTTCTCATTGGAGGCCAGTTTGGCGATCCTAGTGAGCCCGTACTGGCGCCGCACGGATTCAATGGTGCGTCCCGCCTCATAGGGCCGCAGAGCCTCAATATTGGGAGGTACGAGTGGCACCGGTTTTATTTTACCCTGCCGGAACGGGGCGACGCTGTTGGGTGCTGCCACCGCTCCCTGGCGATCGCGGCTCAGCCCGAATCAGTGTGCGTGTTACCGAGCCGCGACCAAAGGGAGCGGTTTTGCAACCGAACAATGCGAATTCCCAAACGGTTAACCACCCGCGCCACCTACCGCCCATCCAATACTTCCGGCCGAATGCCTATCGCCGCGTCAGTGAACGCGTCGTGGTACACCAGTTTGAGCCCCTCGCGCTTATAGAAGTCTACGTCCGAATGGTAGTAAAGCACGTACGCCTGGTACCCGGGAGGGTACTCGTTCACCACCGTCGGGGCGCCGGGGATCTCTTCGATGGTCTCATGCCCGGACATCGCGCGGTAACAATTTAAGGCCCCCACATACCGCCAGTTAGTCGATATCTTACTCACGCCATAATTGTGGTTATAATACGAGAGCACGGCGTACACATCTTTCATCGCCGCGTCGTACTTCCACTCATTAAAGTAAGTCAGCCGCAGGCAGCCGACGTTATAGCAGGCGATCAGCACCAGGATCGCCGTCAGCGCCTTGCCGGATATCCGCCCGAAGCGGGACTCGATCGTCGGCCCCGCCAACGCACCCGCCATGGCCAGAAACAACACCACCACCCACATCGCCGTGCGGTCGAGCGGCAACAGGATGCCGTAGGCCAGATGCAGGGCTTCGTGGCAACCGATGGCGGCCAGCAGCGCCAGCCCGCAAATCATGGCCAGCGGGCTCGCACGCCTTTCCCACACCAGCAGGACCAGCCGCCAGACCACGAAGGCAGCCAGAATCGGGTACAGGAAACGGCCGAAGTGGACGAAATAATGATGCAGGCGCGGATTTAGCAGGTAGTCATTCGGCTCGAAGAGCGAGGCACTCACCAGGCTGCGGAGCATCTGGAGCAGCGACCCGGCTCCCCACGTGAATTGGCCCTTGGGCCACGAAAGAACCACCGACCCCACCAAGAAGTAGGCCACCGCCAGTCCCGGCAGCGTGAAGCCGGCCAGAATGCGCAAATAATCGCGCCGCTGTTCGCGGCAAATCCACAGGAATAGGCCCAGCGCCGTCAGCGCGTCCGCGATCGCAAAGGAAAAATTGGCGCTCACGGAGAGCGCCCCGCAGAGGGAAATCAGCACGCACGTGCGCCATAATTCCGCCGTTCGCTCCTGCGGATCGAGCTCCTGATGGTGCGCCGCGATGACCACCATCCACAGTAGAAAGGCCGACGCCAGCGAGTATCCCCGCGCCGCCACCAGATAATCCATCACGAAGGGACTGTAGACGAGACACAGGAACAGCGCCCATTGCAGGATACGCCGGGGCGAAATCAGCCGCACCAGGCAGTACACCGCGCCGATGTAGAGCGCCGCACCGATCAGCGCCGGGACTCGCAGGGTGATGGCCGACGCTCCGAAAATCGACGTCACCAGCCGCATGAGCATCGAATTCAATACGTGATTGTTGGCCCCCGGCGTCCAGTGCGATGGACCGGACCTCCGTATGAAGAAGAGATAGGTGTCGGCCTCGTCAATGGTCACCGATTGCACGGTGGCACGTGCCACGGTCCAGAGAAAAGCGAAAACGGCCGAGCCGACGAGGAGCGGGAAATGTTCAGGACTGCCTTCGCGGGTCACGAGTTAGGAGTTAGGTGCAATTGTATCATCCCGCATCCAGTCGAGCGTCTTGCGGATCCCTTCGTCATAACTGGTTTTGTGCAGCGCCGGGAACTTAGCCCGCAATTTACTATCGTCGAGCAGCACCGGCGTCTCCTGCAGGTACAACATCTCCGGCAATTCGCGATATAGCGGGTTGAACCAGCCCAGGAGCTTCAGCATTCCGCGGCCCACGGAGCGGTATTTAGGACTTCGTCCCGCGCCGCGATATACGCGCGTAATGAAGTCCATGGCGTTGAGCTCGCCGGCGCCGGCGATGTTCCACGCCTCGCCATAGCACTCCGCGCTCTCCGCCAGATCGGCGATTGCGGGGCCGGCATCGGGCACGAACGCCCATTCATGAGGGGCGTTCACCGGACCCAGCCAGTTGGCCGTCTTGCCCGCCAGCGCGGTGCGAAAAATGGGATTCGCCATGCTGAGTTCGGCATGCGGTCCGTAGAAATCCGGCAGCCGCACCACCATCCCCTGCAAGCGGCCCAGGCGATGCGCTTCGAGCACCGCGTCTTCCTGCTCTTTACGGAACTTTCCTTTGCGTGTTTGCGGTTCCCGCGGGTGCGTCTCCGCGACGTGCGAGGTCCGGGGCACCCCGTAAGAGTACACATTCGACACCAGCACCAGCCGCGCCACCTGCACGGAGGCCGCCGCCTCAATGGCGGTACGGATCATCGCCGGATGCAGTTGGAAGGAAGTGTAGGGAACCCCCACCGCGTACAGAATGGTATCCACCCCGCGCGCCGCCGCACCGGCCGACCGCAAGTCCGTCAGGTCCGCGTCGAACACTTCGGCGTGCGCCATCCGGCCGAACGCCGCCTGCAATTTCGCCTTGCCGCGCCCCACCACCCGAAACGGGATGGCGCGCCGCTCCAGTTCCAGGGCCAGCGCCCGGCCGATGGCACCGCCCGCGCCGAAAATCGCCGCCTTTTGAATGAGTGACATTTGCAAAAGATTTCAGCTGTCAGATCTCAGCTGCACCGGGCCGGCTAGCCGACACCTGGCGGCTTTCACTGCGCCCTCAGTATACACCCCGAGACCTTCGTCCACCGGTCTGCCGCGCCCCGGTGACCGGTTCGATATCCCAACACCGGATGGTCCGGCGGCGAGTAACAGGCCTTGGCGGTTCGGTTGCGGACATATGACTAGGTTGAAACGATTTAACTCTTGACGCTGCCGAGGGAGCGGGCGTATGATCTGTCTGCTACTCAATTTTCAGGGTCAAAAATTCTGTCTGATCGGACAAGGAGACAAGAAGCTCCGTCTGTGCACACGTTGTCATGCTGCCATTTTTGTCAGTTTTGTTACATTGGCCGCCACCGTTAGCTTCGCCCAAACCGACACGGGCTCTATCGCGGGCTATGCCAAAAATCCCTCTGGTCGAGTCATACCTAAAGCTGGTGTCAGGCGAAGGGGCGCACTATGCCGCACGCGACCGTGTGGCGCCGATTCTATGCAAGTCCCAGCCTGATCGCAACAGGGAGTTCGAACAAATTTGCTTAAGGAGTCAAGGAGAACTGCAATGAAAATGCGGAAGCTCGTATGGGGCAGGGCGCTATGCCTGATTGCTTTAGTCTCGTTCAGCGCGTTCGCGCAATCGGATGTCGCCTCAATCTCCGGTTTCGTCAGAGACCCCTCCGGTTCGGTGGTGCCCGGAGCCAAGGTCGTGATCAGGAATGAAGGTCTGGAGTTCGAACGAACCACCAACGCCAACAACGACGGATATTATTACGTATCTGCTCTGCCGCCCGGACTTTATAGCGTGAAGGTGGAGCACCCCGGTTTCACAACGTATGACTTGCTGCACAAGAAACTCGATCCCGATATTCCCGCAACCGTGGATGTGGTCCTGGCAGTGGGGCAGTCCACCGAATCCGTAACGGTGACGGCGGCTACCGCGGCCGTTCAGACGGAAAGCGCCATGGTGGGCGAACTGGTCGAACACCAGACGGTCGACCTGACCGAATTGGACGGGCGCAATCCCG
>CAZARO010000374.1:0-5799 GCA_964487165.1 uncultured Solibacteraceae bacterium
GCAAGGCCCGAAAAAAGTCCGATTCATGACAGAGAGGCCGGCTGAAAGCCGGCCTGCAGCCAGGATTGGCTGCCCCACGAAAAGGCCAAAGCCGAGGGGCGGCCTTTCAGGCCGCCGTCAAACCCGAACAAACCACTCACGAGTTCGCAGGTATTTTCTCTGGCTTCGCATCTTGCAGGCATCGTGCAGCAAAGCGCGAGAAATTCGGCTCGTGACGGCCCAGCCAGCCTGAAAGCCGGCCTGCAACACGATTGCCTGCCCCACTTGGCTCCCAGAGTTTTCTGATTCCGGAAGCTACTCCACCGCGCGCAGGCGCCGATCGAGAAAGCGGCGCTCACTCTCGTTGGTGGCCAACTCCAGCGCCCGCCGATAGCTTTCCGCGGCATCCGCCGGCCTCCCCAAGCGCCGCATCAGGTCGGCCCGCGCGGCGTGCAGCAGATGATAGCCGGCGAGATCGCCCGCTTCCGCCAGCGCTTCCACGATTTCGAGGCCGGCTTGCGGACCGAATACCATGGCGACCGCCACGGCGCGATTCAGAGACACCACGGCGGATGGCTGCGATCGTTGCAGAAGATTGTACAGGCTCAAAATTTGCGGCCAGTCCGTGTCTTCGGCACGCTCCGCCTGGCAGTGCAGGGCGGCGATGGCCGCCTGGAGCGCGTAGGGTCCCGGGCCGCCGCGCAGAGCTTCTTCCACCAGCGGCAGCGCCTCCGCAATCTGCCTGCGATCCCACAAGCTCCGGTCCTGCTCTTCGAGCACCACCAGGCCGCCCGAGGGATCGACGCGAGCCTCGCGCCGCGCGTCCTGCAAAAGCATGAGGGCCAGCAGCGCGGTGACTTCGGCGGGCGGGCTCGGCCCCGTCAAGCTGCGCACCAGCCGCCCCAGGCGGATGGCCTCGGCGCACAGATCGCCACGGACCAGGGTTCCGCCGGTGGCCGCGTACCCTTCGTTAAACACCAGGTAGATCACCGTCAGAACCGCGTCCAGGCGCTCGGCCATTTCGGTGGTCTCCGGGACTTTGTAGGGGATGCCGGCCACGCTGATCTTGCGCTTGGCGCGTACCAGCCTTTGCGCCATGGTGGCCGTCGGCACCAGGAACGCGCGCGCGATTTCGTCGGTTTCCAGGCCGCAGAGAGTGCGCAGCGTCAGGGCGACCTGCGCCTCGGGCGCGAGCGCCGGGTGGCAGCAGGTGAAAATCAGCCGCAAGCGGTCGTCGGGGATCTCGCGGTTGTCGAAATCGGGCTCCCAGGCCTCGGCCGCGGTCCCGGCCAGTCCGGCCGCGGCGTACGATTCCAGTTTCTCCTGCGATCGCACCCGGTGGCGGATGCGGTCGATAGCCTTGTGGCGCGCGGTCTGCACGATCCAGGCGCGCGGAAACTCCGGAACCCCCTCGGCGCCCCACTGCTCCACGGCAGCCGCGAAAGCTTCCTGTGCCGACTCCTCCGCCAGATCGAAATCGCCCACCAGGCGGATTAGAGTTGCCACAATCCGGCCCCAGTCGGAACGGTAAAGCTCTTCTACCGCGGACGTGCCATCGCCAACCATATAAAAATTGTAAAATTCTCATTGCCACGCTGTCGATCCGGCAGTATGCTATTCGACTTATTGATGGAGGGACACAAGATGAAATACATGCTCCTGATTTACATGGCGGAGAACGCCCTGACGGAGGACGAGCGGCAGCACTGCTACCAGGAATCGACCGAACTGGCCCACGATTTGAACGCCAAAGGCCAGTTCGTCGCCACCGCTCCGTTGCAGCCCGTCGCGACCGCGACCAGTGTAAAGGTGCGCGAGGGCAAACGCCTGGTGACCGACGGTCCCTTCGCCGAGACGCGCGAGCACCTGGGCGGCTACTACGTGGTAAACGCCAGCAATCTCGACGAAGCCATCGACATTGCGGGCCGGATTCCGGGAGCGCGCGTGGGCACGGTGGAAATCCGCCCGGTGTTGGAGATCCCCAATCTGCCGCCCATGGGAGGCGCGCAGTGACGAAGAAAATGAACTACACTTTGTGGGCGGTACAGTGGACGGTGGCGCTGCTTTTTTTGTTCGCGGGCGGAATGAAACTGGCGATGCCCGTGGCGGAACTGACGAAGCAGATGCCCTTACCGGGGCTGCTTCTGCGGTTCGTGGGTGTGGCTGAGGTGCTCGGCGCGATGGGTCTCATCCTCCCGGGGCTTCTGCGAATTCGCCCCGGGCTGACGCCGCTGGCCGCGGTCGGACTGGTATTCGTCATGATGGGCGCCACGGTGCTCATGTTCGCGAGCGCCGGCGCCGGTGCGGCCGTGATGCCGCTGGTGGTGGGCCTGCTGGCGGGACTCGTGGCGTGGAAACGTTCGGGGATAGCTTCGAACGGGAGGGAAGAATGCTGGTCATCATCGCAATCGTAGTGGGCGTTCTGCTGGTGGCGCTGCTGAGCTTTGCCGCCACCAGGCCGGACAAGTTCCGGGTGGAACGGACCGAGACTATATTGTCGACGCCGGATCGGATCTTCGAGCTGATCGACGACTTCCACAATTGGGCTTCCTGGTCGCCCTTCGAAAAGTACGACGGGGCGATGATGAAGACCTTCTCCGGCGCCGCCCGCGGAAAAGGCGCAGTCTATGCCTGGGCCGGTAACAGCAAAGCGGGCGAGGGGCGCATGGAGATCCTCGATACGGTCCCGCCATCGCGCATCAGGATCAAGTTGGATTTCCTGAAGCCGTTCGAGGGCCACAACACGGCGGATTTCACGCTGGACCGCAAAGGCGCGTCCACCGCGGTGACGTGGGCGATGTACGGTCCACAACCTTATATGTTGAAGCTGATGTCGATTTTCTTGAGCATGGACAAGATGCTGGGTAAAGAGTTCGCGGCGGGTCTCGCCAATATGAAGGCCGTCGCCGAAAAAAAGACAGCCGTTTCCAGGTAAAGGAGCAGACCGATGCAAATCAACGCTTACTTGAGTTTTGGCGGCGAATGCGAAGCCGCCTTCAAGTTCTACGAGGAACTTCTCGGGGGAAAAATCGAAGGATTGTTCCGCTACGCGGGCACTCCGATGGAAGGCCAGATGGCCCCGGGCTGGGGCAATAAGATCATGCACGCCACACTCACCGTGGACCATAACCAAATAATGGGCGCCGACACTCCGGGGCAGGACCAGCAACCGGCAAAACGATTCTGCATGAGCATCGGCCTGAGGGACCCGCAGGAGGCGACGCGCATCTTCAACGGACTGGCGGAGGGCGGCAGCATACAAATGCCGCTGCAGGCTACCTTTTGGGCCGCCCTGTTCGGCATGCTGGTGGACCGCTTCGGAATTCCGTGGATGATCAACTGCGAGGCGCCGAAATGAGCCGGGTCCGGGTGCTGGTGGGCACGAAGAAGGGCGCGTTCGTCCTGACCGCCGACGGCAAACGCGAAAAGTGGGAAGTCAGCGGTCCTCACTTCGGGGGCTGGGAGATTTACCACATGAAAGGCTCGCCCGCCGACCCCGACCGGCTATACGCGTCGCAATCGACCGGGTGGTTCGGGCAATTGATCCAGCAATCGAGCGATGGCGGCAAGACGTGGAAGCCGGTCGGCAACAAGTTCGTATACGAAGGCACTCCCGGCACGCACCAGTGGTACGATGGCACGCCGCACCCTTGGGAATTCAAGCGCGTGTGGCACCTGGAGCCGTCACTGAACGATCCGGATACGGTCTACGCGGGAGTGGAAGATGCCTCGCTGTTTCGCTCCACCGACGGAGGGAATTCGTGGCAGGAACTGTCCGGACTGCGGGGCCACGGTTCGGGAGCGCGCTGGCAGCCGGGCGGCGGCGGAATGTGCCTGCACACCATCATCCTGGATCCCAGCGATCCGGAGCGCATCTTTATCGCGATTTCGGCGGCGGGCGCATTTCGCACCGACGATGGCGGCGCTACCTGGCGGCCGATCAACCAGGGGCTCCGGTCGGAATTCATCCCCGAGCAAAGCGCCGAAGTGGGCCACTGCGTACACCATATCGCCATGCACCCCGCGCGCCCCGGGGTGCTGTTCATGCAAAAGCATTGGGACGTGATGCGCAGCGACAATGCGGGCGACTCCTGGCGCGAGGTGAGCGGCAACCTGCCGACCGATTTCGGCTTCGCCATCGACGTTCACTCGCATGAGCCGGAGACCATCTTCGTGGTTCCCATCAAGAGCGACTCGGAGCATTACCCGCCCGAAGGCAAGCTGCGTGTATTCCGCAGCCGTACCGGGGGCGAGGAGTGGGAACCCCTCACCGAGGGACTGCCGCAGCAGGACTGCTACGTCAACGTGCTGCGCGACGCCATGGCGGTAGACTCGCTGGATTCCTGCGGCGTCTATTTCGGCACTACCGGCGGGCAGGTGTACGCGTCGGCCGATGGCGGCGACAGCTGGGCCCCGATTGTGCGGGATCTGCCGGCGGTGTTGTCGGTGGAAGTGCAGACGTTGGCATGATTCGGGTGGTGCTGCCGGCTCATTTGCGGCTGCTGGCGGGGGTCAACGGCGAGGTGCGGGTGGAGGTGGCGGGCACTGCGACTATCGCTTCGGTGTTGGACGCGATGGAGGCGCAGTACCCCATGCTGCGGGGGACCATTCGCGACCAGGTGACGCACCAGCGGCGGCCGTTCGTGCGCTTTTTCGCGTGCGAGCAGGATTGGTCGCACGATCCTCCGGATACTCCGCTGCCCGAGGCCGTGGCGAGCGGGGATGAGCCACTGCTGCTGGTGGGAGCAATCGCCGGGGGGGTGTAGAAACCACAAAAACTTCAACCCTCGCGCAAAGCAACGATGGGGTCGACTCGCATCGCCCGGCGCGCGGGGACATAGCAGGCCGCAAACGCCACCATGACGAGGACAACCGTGAGGCTGATAAAGGTGAGCGGATCGCTGGGCGAGACGCCGTAGAGCAATCCCGCCATCAGGTGCGACACAATCAATGCGCCCGCAAGCCCCACGGCGGCGCCGGCAAGGGCGAGTGCCAGTCCCTGGCCCAGAACCATGTGTAGGATGGTCTTCCTCTGTGCGCCCAGTGCGATGCGGATCCCGATGTCGCGTGTGCGCCCGCTGACGATATACGAAACGGTTCCATAAACGCCGATGCCCGCGAGCAACAGCGCCGTGAGGGCGAAGAGCAGAACCATCTCCATGGAGAACCGGCGTTGCCCGAGAGAGCCGGATACTACATCCGGGAGTCTTTTCGCGCCGAAGACGGGAAGCTCGTGGTCGAGGGATTGAACCATCTCGCGTGCCTGCTCCGGAAGCTTGGCGGGATCGAGGCGCCCACGCAGGAAGATGGCCAGATCCTTATCGGTTCTCTGCCAGGAGCTTAGATAGATTTGCGGAATGTTGGTATCCTCGAGCGTCTCGGTGCGAGCGTCGGTGACGACGCCGGCCACGGTAGTCCATGAAGTGTCAGCGCGGCCCAGCTTGAGCCGCTTGCCAAGAGGATCTTGGCCCGGCCACCATGTCCGCGCGAATGCCTCGTTGACGATGGCAACCCTGGGTGCATTTTCGACGTCAAATTCGGTGAATAAACGGCCCCGGAGCAGGGGCATTCCCAGCAGGTGAAAAAACTCCGGGGTCACGCTCGCCCCCTGGACCTGATGGGGCAGGTCGCTCCGCGTGCTGCTTTCTTCCAGGACAAACGAGACGAGATTTTTATCGTGATTCAGAGGAATCGACTCTTGCGTACCGGCGGCGATTTCTGTTACTCCCGGCAGCGATCGGCCGCGGCGCAGAATTTCGCGAATGAATCGCGCTTCCTGATCGGGGGTCCCATAGATATCCGTGGCTGGATCGTTGGGCG
>CAZARO010000375.1:0-5792 GCA_964487165.1 uncultured Solibacteraceae bacterium
AGGTTGGAAGTAGATGTGTAAGTTGGCGATGACGCCCGCCAGGATAAACAGCGCCCCGCCGACGGTGAGCAGCCAGCCGATGACGCTACGCCCGTTCCAGAACAGGATGCCGATGCCGAAGAGCAAGGGGAGCAGCGTAATTCCGAAAGCGTTGCCGCCGTGGAACGTCCAGTAAGAGCCCATCACCGTGACCTGATTGCAGAGCAGGTAGCCACCCACGCAGGCCATCACGAAGCCCATCAGAAAATGTCCGAGTCCGCCGGGAGTTCCGCCGACGTCGCTCAAACGACGCTCTTCCATGAATGAGAGCATAGCAAACGCCACCCGCCTGCGCCCTGATACTATATTTGTCCGAACAGGAGAAAAATCCACCATGAAATCGCGATTGATGTTGATGCTGCTGGCCCCGTTTGCCTCGCAGGCGCAGCCGAAGACGGAACACTGGGTGGTCACCTGGGGCACGGCCGAAAATCTGGTCCGCCAGCCGCCGCCCGCTAATCCGCCCGCGCAACAGGCGCCCGGCGCGGCGGGCTTCAAGAATCAGACCGTCCGCATGGTGTTGCGGACCAGCATCGGCGGCCAGCACCTGCGCATCAAGGTGGAGAACGCCTTCAACAGTGGGCCGGTGACCATCGGCGCGGCGCACATCGCTCTGCGCGCCAAGGATTCCGAAATCGTCGCCGGTTCCGACCACGCGCTCACGTTCAACGGCAAGCCGGGCTGTATTCTGAGCCCCGGCGTGGTGCGCACGAGCGATCCCGTGGACCTGAAAGTCGCGGCGCTTACCGACCTGGCAGTCAGCCTCTACTTCCCCGGCGAAACCGGCCCGCCCACTTCGCACAACTCCGGATTGCACACCGCCTATATCTCCAAGGAGGGCGATTTCACAGCCCAGCCGGCCATCGCCGACGCTGCTACCACGCTCTCGTATTACTACCTGGCGGCCGTCGACGTGCAAGCGCCGGCCGAGGCCGCGGCCGTTGTGACGTTCGGCGATTCCATCACCGATGGCACGGCCTCCACGCCCAACGGCAACCATAATTGGCCCTCGCTGCTGGCGGTCCGCCTGGCGAACAACAAGAAGACCGCCATGATCGGGGTCGCCAACTTGGGGATCGGCGGCAATCGCGTGCTCTATGACGGCGCGGGTGCCAGCGCGCTGGCCCGCTTCGACCGCGACGTGCTGGGTCAATCCGGCGTGAAGTGGGTCATGCTGCTCGAAGCTATCAACGATATCGGCCGCGTAGGAGGCGCACCCACCCCTGAGGCGCCCACTGCCGAAGACCTCATCGCCGCTTACCAACAGTTCATCGAACGCGCGCACGACCACGGCATCAAAGTAATCGGCTGCACGTTGACGCCCTATGAAGGCGCGGGCTATTCGCGCGAGCCGGGAGAAGCCGTGCGCGAGGCCGTGAACACGTTCATTCGCACCGGCGGCGCGTTCGACGCGGTGGTCGATTTTGAGGCCGCAACGCGCGATTCCGCCAATCCCAAACGCTTCCGCGCGGCCTTCGATCCGGGCGACCACCTGCACCCCAACGATGCCGGCTATCAGGCCATGGCGGATGCCGTGGACCTCTCCATCTTCACGCGGAAGTGAACTATGCCTACCGATCTCGACCTGTTGCAAGGCACTTGGACCGTCGCGTCGCTGGAAGTGGACGGCCAATCCGCCCCGGTGCCGGCGGATGCGCGTGTAGTAATCGAGGGCAGCCGCTTCAGCAGCCTGGGCATGGGCGCGGTGTATGACGGAACGTTGGAGCTTGACGCCTCCGCCAGGCCCGCGCGCATCGACATGAAGTTCGATCAAGGTCCCGAAAAGGGCAACACCAACCTGGGCATTTACAAGTTGGCTGGCGATTCCTGGAAGCTGTGTCTGGCCACGCGCGGCACCCTGCGTCCGGCGACTTTTGCGTCGGCTCCGGGGAGCGGCATCGCGGTGGAGACGCTGGTGCGTGGCGGCAAGGTGCCGAAGGCTCGCAAGGCGAAGATCCCGGCGCCGAGCGGACCGGCGACGCCGTTCGAAGGCGAGTGGCCCATGCTCTCCGGCGTGATGGACGGCAAGGCCATGGACGCCTCGGCGGTCCAGTGGGTCAAACGCGTGACGCACGGAAATCAGACTACCGTGGTGGCCGGCCCGCAGACCATGTTGCACGTGGAGTTCACTTTCGATCCCTCGACGTCGCCCTGCAGTATCGACTATCTCAATCTCCAAGGGTCGAACAAAGGGAAGCGCCAGCAGGGCATCTATCGAATCGAAGGCGACGTCCTGACGGTCTGCATGGCGCCCCCCGGTGCGGCGCGGCCGGGCGAGTTCACATCGGTGGCTGGCGACGGACGCACGCTGACGGCCTGGAAGCGCTAGCCCAAATCGCGCGATAACAAGACATGGTTCCAACTTGGTTCGTCAACCAAGGGAGCTCGCGGACGCTGTAGACGAACCGTCAAGACGCTCGATTCTCGCGAAGTCCGAAAGGTTCGATTCACCATTGGCGAAGACGTGGACGCTGCCTCGGTCGAATCCCCTTATAGCCTTGCGATGCGAGTAATGCAGCCTGGCAGCTTGCCCGCCCGCTGCCGGCGATTGAGTTTCGCAGAATAGCGAGACACTCTTCCGCTAAACCGCGACCGCTCCCTTGCGGTCGCGGCTCTGTGTGCAGAGTTCGGGCGTGAATCGGAGCCGCGCCCGCCAGGGAGCGGTTTTGTCACTGTAAAATGCGACCCTCAACAGGTGTACAATACTCTCTACTATTCCCAGGGTGGTTTCAATCTTGTAACTTAGCGAGGGATTGACTTGCGGTCTTGGCTCTTGTTGGTAAGTGTGTTCGCCATGGTGCAAAGCCTTGAGGCGCAGACTGCCCTCGCGGCCCGCGAAGTTACCGGCGCTAAGACATGCCTGGGAAGCACCGAGGTGCATGCCACTTCCGTAGAGCCGAGCCCGGATACGGTAATCGCCGCGATCTCTGAGACCCTCTCGGAAGATGACTTGGCGCAGCTGCAGAAAAACGTTGCCTCGTTCTACCAGGCCTCGAAGAATAAGACCAACCTGCGGCTGGCGGCCGTCTCGGGAGATACCGTGCAATTCGCCGGTCCTTTCAAAACGCGCGCGCAACTGCTGGCGGGCTTCGCCGAAATTCTGCATCCCGCGCCGGAGAACGCCCCGGCCGCGAACGCCATCCGATTTTATTCCAGCCTGGCCGCCGCTCTCTCGCAATTCTCCGGCGAGTGGAGCACGCTGCTGCTGGCCGGCCGCTTCCCGCCAATCGATAAGGAATTAGTTTCCTACGCCTCCGCCTGGCTCGCCACCAAATTACGGGCTGGCCGGCTGCAGGCCAGCTACTGGACGCCGGGCGATCCGTCGGAGATTCTGGATGCAGCTTTGCCCGCGAGCGGCGGTGGAGGGCGCTTGGCGGAGGGACTTGTCTCCCTGGCGCCGTCTTCTCCACGATGGGAAGTCACCTGGCGCGATCCCGTGCCGCCCGCCGCCTTTCGTGTTTGCCCCATCACTCTGCTGGACGACGATGGACAGACCGTGGCGGCCGTGCCGGCGATTGCCGCGGCATCCGGTGTCGCCATCCCCGATATCGAGCACTACGCGCAGCTACGCGAGAAAATCAAGTCTCTGGCGGAGGCGGCCAAACAACCGCAGTTGACGCCGGAGCAGACCGCGCAGGCGGAGGCCGACCTCCACGCCGCGCTCGAGATCAGCCCGCGCGAAGAGGAGACGCTGCAGTTGGGCGCCGAGATTTACCGGCGATCGAAGAACGATTCCAAGCTGGTGCCCATGCTGACCGCGTTGACGGAAGTGGAGCCGTCGCAACCGGCCCTCTTCGCGGAATTGGGCCACACCTTATTCCGCTTGCGCGACTGGGATGGCGCGGAGAACGCTCTGGGGAAGGCGCGTGGGTTGAAGCCGGGCGACCCCGCAGTGGCGGAAGAACTGGCGCGCATTCGCCTCACCCGCGGGGATGACCGCGGCTTTTTGGCATTTCTGCAGGAGCGCCTATCGTTGCGCGCCGGCACGCAGGAACTCTGGCTGATGGGTGCGGACGCCGCGAATCGCCTGCGCGACTGGGAGCACACCGCCGATTTCACCGAGCATGCCATTGCCGCCGGCAGCGTCCCGCTGGAGCGCCGTACCGCCCTGGTGCGGCTATATCTGCAGCATCAATCCCCCGCCAAGGCGCTGGGACACGTGCGCGCCGTGGCCGAGAGCCTGCCGCCCGATGCAGCGGTGCGGGCGGAGTACGCCGGTTTTCTGGACGATCTGCAGCAGCCGCAGGAGGCTTTAGCTGCCTGGAAGCGGACGCTCGAAGCGGATCCCAAGCTCGAACTGGCGCACTATCGCGTCACCCGCCTTTCGATCGAAAAGAACGCTCCGGCGGCAGCCCTGGAGGCGGCCGATGCGGGCATCGAGGCGGCTCCCAAATCGGCGCGTCTGTACCTGGCGAAGGCCGAGATCCTGGAAAAGCAGGATCGCTTCTACCAGGCGCGCCAGACGCTGCGCGATGCCGCTTCCACGGTGACCGATCCCGCCCTGCTCGCCCGCCTGGCCGCCATGGAGGATGCTGGCGGCGAACACGCCGCCCGCTACTATCGCACGCTGGCGGAGGCGGGCGACAACAGCGTGCTGCAGCGCGGCCTGCTGGCGGCTGAGCGCGACGGAGATTTCGAAAACATCGCCTGGTTTCAGACTAAATCGGGCGGCGCTCAGGGCGCCGCTGCAGCCCGCGGGCAGACCGGCAGGGTGACCGTACCGGGCGGGCTGGCGGCTCTCGCCTTCGTCGCTCGCAGCCGGCCTTCTTCGCCGGAGCGGTTCCTGGTGGAGTATGCGCGCTCCATCGTGCCTTTTTTGGAACTGACCGACAAGAAAGTCGGGGATCTCTTCACCCAATCCATCCGCGAACACTTCCGGCGTGTCAGCGAACTGGCGGCGTTCGGCACTGCCGCTAACGGACGCGTTACCGTCACCATTTCCGCCCAGGATAAGTACGGGCAAAAGAAGGCCGAAAAAGTCCTCGATCTCCTGGGATGGAAAATGCACACCTCCAAAGAGGGCGTGAAGCTCGACCCGGCCGAAAAAGGCGCCAAGGCGGCCCACCAGGAGACTGCCACGGCCCTGGCCATCGATGAGATCGGCATGCAGCAGGCGCTCGAATCCGGCAAGCCGTTCTCATTTTCCATCCCCATGGAGGCCGCCACGGCGGTGCTGGGAGAGGAGCCATGGCGGACGCAGTTTTATCCCAAGGAACGCCCCGCCGGCGGCCTGGCGGAAGCCATGGGCGGCAATCTGGAGTTCGCCCGCACATACGCCGCCTTGGGACAGATGGACCCGGAAACCTCGTCGGTGCTGGTTTCCGGACTGGGCCTCAAAACGCTGGCGGAGAAATACGCCTCGCTGCTCTACGAATACTCCTCATCCATGGCCGTTGAGCATGGACGCGCGGCCGTCCCCGGCGGGCAACAGGCGGAAGCCATCTGGGCCAAGCTGACGGGCGGCAATCCGGCGCAGCCCGGGCCGTTCTTCCGCGCCCTGCTGGCCAAGGATGACGGCAAGCTGCTGGCTTACTACTCCGCCCTCGGCGAACTCGACATCCAGCATCAGCGCTTCTTCACCCGGACGTACGACCGCACCGCCCGCTTCTTCGACTTATTCAAAGAGGCGCCCGAGATCCAGCGCAGCACCGCCAAGCATCTGAGATCCGGAACCTTCGTGGAGTTCCTCTCGGAAGTGCCTCTCGATGGCGACGGCAATGTCGACTTCCCTGGCAGCCCCGAGGTGTGGACGG
>CAZARO010000376.1:0-5787 GCA_964487165.1 uncultured Solibacteraceae bacterium
GGCGTTGGGTCAACCCAATGCGACGCTGGCGAGCCTGGCGGCCAAAGAAGGCATCACGGCCCGCTTCGCGCAGCACATCTGGTCGGTGATGAACCGGCCCGGGTTGGCCTATCCGTCTACCGAAATGGCCGCCCGATTCCACAAACTGCCGGCGCCCACCGCGGATCTCAAGGCGAGCCTCGCCTCCGCCCGCGCCGCTTGCGAAGAGCTGCAAAAATATCTCACCTCATGGCCGGGCTGGCTGTTTGCCCGTGGCGACGCGGCTTACGGTGGTGCCGGCGACGAAAGTCCGCTGATCATCACCGAGAAGTCGTTGAAGGTCCAGGGCACTCACCATTTCGCGTTTAACCGCGGCGGCCGTGGGGGCGCCGGTGGCCGTGGGACTCCGGCCGGCCCTGCGAAGATCTACCTCAATGTGGCCTCCGTGAATCCGACCGCCAAGGGTATGCCGGTAGTGATCTGGCGCAATCCGACGGTCTCGTTCCGCAAAGCTGGCGTCGGCCGTGGTCCGGCAACCGCTGCCGCGACGGCCAATGCCAATGGTGCCGAAGATCCCAACGCCGCTCCCAAACCTAACGCCGTGGAAGCCGCTGCCGGGGCTGGAGCCGGCGGCGCCATTCCGCCCACGGGTGGCCGGGGCCGCGGAGCGGGCGGACCGCGCATTCCTTTGCGCACCGCGCTGAGCGAAGAATCCGCCCGCAAACTGAATTTTGGCGTGAGCCCCGACGGTACTCCTATTGGCCCCGACGATTTCGCCTCGGAGCTTTCCGCCTCTTTCGAAGTGGTGGTGCCTCCCGACTTCGTGGGGTTCGATTTCCAGGTGGATGCCGAGGTGGGCAGCGACCGCGACCAGGTCTTCCGCATCGTCATTACCGATCGCGAAGATGGCCGATCCCGCGGTATTCCCATCCGCGCCATTCTGGGCGACGCCAACAGCAAAGGTTACCAGGCCTTCAAAGCCGGCGTGCTGCAACTGGCCGAACTGATGCCGCCGAATTCCAACAGCGAGCCTACGCCCGCCGACAAGGACCCACCGCCCGAGCCCTTCGACCCCACCTACAACGTGCCCGAGCACGACGCTTACGATAATGACGTGAAGTACGTTCGCGACGACCGCTTCATCTACAACAACATCCTGGACGACGCCACCCGGGCGCGTGTGGACCAGGCGTGGAACGATATCTACGCTTCCTTCCCGTATCACGACCACTACCTCAAACTGATCGCCGAGCACTATCAGGTGGATCTCAAAGGCAAGCACATCGGGGAACTGGCCAAGGCCGACTTCGATGCCATGCCGGCCGAGGCGCGGCAATACGCGCTCAGCCTGCGCGCCACCTATGACTCCATGCTGACGGCGCAGGCGGCCGCCCAGCCCCGCCACGTGGAGGATTGCCTCCAGTTCGCCAGCCGCGCCTGGCGCCGCCCGTTAACGGATAAGGAAAAGGCGAGCCTGCGCGCCTTCTACGAAAAGGCCCTCGCCGAAGATCCCGACCACACCAGGGCCATAAAGACCCTGCTGGCCCGCATTCTGGTGGCGCCGGAGTTCCTCTATAGACTGGAACAGGCCACCACCAATGCCGCGCTGGTCAAGCCGGTGGCCTCCGTCACTCCGGTCAAAGCACTTACTAACTGGGAACTGGCCAGCCGCCTGAGTTACTTCCTGTGGTCATCCATTCCCGACGACGAATTGCGCCGCGCCGCCGCCGCCGGCGAGTTGAGCGATCCCCAACAGCTCCAGCACCAGGCCAAGCGGATGCTCGCCGACCCCAAGGCGCGGCGTCTTTCCACCGAGTTTTTCGGCCAATGGCTGGGCTTTTATCAGTTCGACCAGTTCAAGGGCGTCGATACCAGCCGCTTCCCCGAGTTCAGCAACGAGGTCAAAGCGGCGATGTACGACGAAGCCGTCTCCTTCTTCGAGCACATCATCCGCAATGACCGCCCGGTGGGCGAGATCCTCTCCGCCGATTACACCTTCCTGAACAGTAACCTGGCGAAGTACTACGGCATCGGCAAAGAGGTCAAATCTAAGGATCAAGTGGAGATGGTGGAAGGCGCCAATGCTTTTCAGCGCGGCGGCCTGCTTCGCTTGGGAGCCGTGCTCACCACTACCTCCGCCCCTCTCCGCACCAGTCCCGTGCGCCGCGGCGATTGGGTACTGCGCCGCATCCTGGGCACCGCGGTTCCCCCTCCGCCGCCCGATGCCGGCTCCATTCCGGCCGATGACAAACTCTTCGGCGGCCTTTCGGTACGAGACCGTTTGGCGGTCCACAAACGCAACGCCACTTGCGCCACGTGTCACTCGCGCATCGACCCTCTGGGCTTCCCGCTGGAGCACTACGACTCCACCGGCCGTTGGCGCGATAAATATCCCGACGGCAAACCCATCGACGATTTTGGCACCTTCAGCGACCAGACGCAGATTAGCGGCATTACGGGGCTGCTGGACTACCTCCACAAGCAGCAGGATCAGGTGCAGCGAACCCTGGCTCATAAGCTGGTGGGATACGCCCTGGGCCGCACTTTGCAGCTCTCCGACCAGCCGCTGGTGGATGCCCTGGTGGCCGCCGGCGGAGATGCCGGCTTCTCCCGGTTAGTAAGTCAAATCGTAAGCAGCAAGCAGTTCCGCAATCGACTTACACAAGAAGATACTCCCGCATCCGCGCCCCTGCGCGCCGCTGCCCAGATCCCCAACGAGGACCCCAATACGAATCAAGCCCCTAATACGAATAAGGAAGGTGGACGATGAAGCAGATTAAAAGCAAGTCGCGGCGTCATTTTTTGCGC
This sequence comes from uncultured Solibacteraceae bacterium, assembly GCA_964487165.1. Lineage (GTDB taxonomy): Bacteria > Acidobacteriota > Terriglobia > Bryobacterales > Bryobacteraceae > PALSA-129. The sequence continues at coordinate 2,788 of CAZARO010000376.1, forward strand.
GGTGCCGGGGTGGCTCTGGCGCTGCCGTGGATGGAATCCCTGCCGCTCTTCGGGGCGCAGGAATCGCCGGCCGCGGCGGCCACCGTTTCCGATAAACCCCCGCTGCGCTTCGCCACCATGTACTTTTCCAACGGCATCAAGCCCGCCCACTGGTGGGCCAAAGGAAGCGGCGCGTCCATGGAGTTCGGACCCAGCGCACAGCCGCTGACGCCTTACGCCCAGGACATCGTCTTCGTCCGCGGCCTGTATAACCAGCAGGCTTTCAGCAATCCCAGCCCGCACCAGGGCCGCAACGCCAACCTGCTTTCGGGCGCGTGGGTAAGCTCCGATCCCAGTGTGATTCGCGTCGGCACCAGTATGGACCAGGTCCTGGCCCGCCAGATCGGCGGCCAGACTGCGGTGCCCTCGATGGCATTAGGCATCGAGCCCAACGAGCTCCGTCTCGAAGACGGCCTGTCGATGATTTACGCCTCCAATATTTCGTGGGCATCCCCCACCAAACCGGCCACCAAGGAAATCTATCCCGCGCGCGCCTTCGATCAATTGGTAGGCGACGGCAAAGGCCGCAAGCTCGACCGCAGCATCCTCGATGCGGTGATGCAGGAGACGCACGATCTGCAGCCCAAGATCAGCACCGGCGACCGCAAGAAGCTGGACGAATATCTGGAGTCGGTCCGCGACATCGAGAAGCGCATCGACACCGCGTCCAAACAGGAACGCATTGAAGGTTGGCGCCCCACGCTGGAACAGCCCAACATGCCGCGCCCGGCTAATGAGATCCCGCAGAACGTCCCCGACCATATGAAGCTCATGGCGGACCTCATCGTGCTCGCCTTCCAGATGGACAAGACGCGCATCGCCACCTGCATGCTCAATAACGACCTCTCGCAGATGAACTTCAAGTTTCTGGAAGGCTGCAATGGCAGCCTGCACCTGGACTTGACCCACAATGGCCACGTCCCCGCCCTGGAAGCCATGTACCTGAAGACCAATCAGTACCACGTGAAACAATTCACATACCTGATTCAGCGCCTGAAAGATATCGATGAAGGCGGGCAATCGCTGCTGGACAGCTCCGTGCTGATGTTCATTTCGAGCCTGTACGATGGCGACGCCCACGGCGCCGACCAACTGCCCATCGTGCTGGCGGGCGGCGGACTGAAGGGCGGCCGCATGCTCGACTATCTGGACAAGGGCAACGATAATCGCCGCGCGTGCAGCCTGTATCTCTCCATCATGGATCGCATGGGCGTGAAACTGGATCGTTTCGGCGATGCCGACAAGCGTTTACCGGGCCTCTGGTCCAGCGCCTCGTAGGCTCAATTCGCCGTGGGAGTCTTTTGGACGCTGTCGACTACGATCACTTCCACCGGAGCCTTGCGCGCCTCCAGTTTCAGCCCCAGCGCGTCCACCGAAGTGAAGATCGAAATCGCCGGATCGCCGCCGAAATCCGGAATCCGGCTGGCATCGCCGCCCGAAGCCCGCACCAGATTGCGCAACTCGTCCACCGAATATTCGAGGGTGAAATTGTACCTTCCCTTGAGGTCGGTCATGTCTACTACCGGGCGGTCCAGGAATTTAGAGAGCGAGTCCAGGATAGAAGGGAAGGTCACTTTCCTGGCCTCCAGCTTGTTCAATCCGTAACTGATGGACGACCCGCCGCCGAGGTCCACCGTGGTGCCGCCCCGGCCTCCGCCGGTGACGTTCACATCCACCTTCCCGGTATCGGCGTCATCGGCGTCGGGCGGCAGTTCCTTGATCTTCAGCCCGCCCTTCCCCACCACCAGCGCATACGCCGGCAGATCCCTGGTCTCCCGATGCGTCACGAGCTTGAACCGATCCTGCAGCAGCGATGCCACCATGCCGCGCAGCGCCTGCTCCCCGCTGACGCCCTCGGGCCGTTTGGCGGCGACATCGAAATGCGCTGTCGCCAGCCAGTCCGGGCCGATCACCTGATAGTCCTTCACGTCGTAGGCGATGTTGATGTAGTTGAGCAGGGAAAGGTACGTGCACCGCACCATGGCGGCATCGATATGCACGCCCACGTTGAACCCGGCATCCGTGATGGGGGCCGAAGGCTTGACGGACGCCACTTCGAATTCCGGCCGCGGGGTGGGCGCCTGACAGAAAACGGCAGGCGCCGTAACTAGTGTAAAGACCAACGCTGTGGCTGCTTTCATAGTCAGAGTTCCATACGTGGCAGCGGCAAAAAAGTTCCGCACGCACACGGTTCCACCACGCAGCAGCCGGCCAGGTGCTCCTGGAAGTTCTACTCCAGCACCGCGGGGCAACTCCCTCAGGAGTCAGAACCGGCCCCTGCAATATTCGGCCGATCGACCGCTCCCTCGCGGTCGCGGCTCGGTAGGCTCTGGCAAACACAGAGACGCCATTCCGAGCCGCGCGCGCCAGCAAGCGGTTCCTCGAATTTTGCAACTCCTTCAGCAGAGCCCTGGCATCAGTACTTCAGGTAGACCGTCTTATAGTCGCTGTAGAACTCCATCGCCGCCGGACCCTGCTCCTTGGGCCCGAAGCTGGAATCCTTGGTGCCGCCGAAGGGAAGCTGGTATTCCACGCCCGCGCTGGGCAGGTTGACCGTGAGGAGCCCGGCCTCCGCGCGATAAACGAATTCGAACGCGCGCGAAAGATTGCTGGTCTGAATGGACGACGAAAGCCCGAACGGAATATTGTTGGCGATCCGCATGGCATCTTCGAAATCCTTGGCGCGCATGATGGCTAGCACCGGTCCGAAGATTTCCTCCTTCGCGATGGTGTGCGATTCTTCCACCCCCGCGAACACCGTCGGCTCCACGAAGTAGCCCTTGGCGAGCGCGCCCGCGGTCAGCCGGCCGCCGCCGCACAGCGGCTCGCCATGCTCCTGGCGCGCGATCCCGATGTAGCGCAGCACGGTGTCCATCTGCCCCTGGTCAACGCACGGGCCGATGTCGGTGCCGGCCTCGATCCCGTCGCCAACCTTCAACTTGCGCGTGCGCTCCACCACCG
>CAZARO010000377.1:0-5773 GCA_964487165.1 uncultured Solibacteraceae bacterium
AAGGCCCGGATCGCAGGCGTGCAGTCCTCCACCGCCAGCGGCATCGCCGAAATCGAGAAGATTTCGAAAGTGATTCGCGATGTGAGCGACATCGTCACGGCCATCGCCGCCGCCATCGAAGAGCAGTCCACGGTAACCAGAGACATCGCCCGGCATATCGGCGAAGCGACCATCGGAGTGCGGGATGCCAACGTACGCGTGTCCGAGAGCTCGCAAGCCGCGCAGAGCATCGCCAAAGAGATCGCCGGCGTAGACCAGTTGGCCCGCGAAATGGCCGACGGCAGCGAACAGGTCCGCACCAGTGCCAGCGACCTTGCCAAGCTGGCCGAGGCGCTGCAGGCAACCGTGTCCCGGTTCCATGTCCGGTGAACGCACCTTATCGAGGATTACCCTCATGACACTCGCAAATATCAAAATCCGGAAGAAGATGGGGCTCCTGATCGGGGCCAGCGTGCTGCAGTTGGCGTGCCTCGCGGGCGTGGCGTTGTGGACCGTCGAAACGCTCAATACGGGGCTGGACGAGACCAGGAAAGAGGGACGCAAAGGGGCGCTGGCTCTCGAAATCTCGTCCCACGCCAATGCGGTCGGAAGGGCCGTCAGCGATGCCTTGCTGTACAACCGCTTCGATAGCGGGACGATCGGTCAGATTCAGTCGCTTCGTAAAGAGTACACCGCGTGCTTCGAAGAGTTAGCCACCCTGTCCAATTCGGCGGAAGGCAAGCGGCGGAGGGAGAGCCTGCTGCAGACCGTCCAACAGTGGCGGGACGCCAACGGCCGCCTCATGCAGGCGGCGCAAGCCGGTAAGGTGGCCGAGGCGGTGGCGATTAACCGCAACGTGGTCGAGCCCAAAGCCGAGCAGTTTCGGGCCGCGCTGGCCGCTTACCTAAAGTACCGTGAAGAACAGTCGGCGGAGGTCAACGAGCGATTGGAGGCGTCAGTCTCCCGATCGAGAATCTTTTTGTGTCTGTTCGGACTCGGCTGGGTCGCCGCTTCCGTGATCCTCGGGCTCCTCATCGGCCGCAGCATAGGGGAACCGCTCACCGCCGCCGTCTCCCGGTTGGACGCAATTGCTCGTGGCGACGTGTCGGGCTATGTGCCGGCCGGGTACCTGGCGCGTGAGGACGAATTTGGGCTCCTGGCCCGGTCCATACAAGCCATGTCCGCCAGCCTGCGCGGCGTTCTCAAGGACGTTGCCGACGGAATCTCCATACTGGCCTCCTCGTCGGCGGAACTGTCCACGAATTCGGGACAGATGGCGCGGGGCGGGCAGCAAGCTTCGGAGAAAGCGCACTCCGTGGCCGCAGCCGCCGAACAAATGACGGCCAGCGTCACGTCGGTATCGGTGGGAATGGAGCAGACCACCACCAATCTGAGCAGCGTTGCCACGGCCACCGAACAGATGACCGCCACCATCGGAGAAATCGCCGGCAATTCCGAGAAGGCCCGGCGCATCACCGAGGAGGCCACCCAGCAGGCCGTCCGCATCGGCGAACAGATGAATCATCTCGGGCGGGCCGCCCAAGAGATCGGCAAAGTCACCGAAACCATCACCGAGATTTCCTCCCAGACCAACCTGCTGGCGCTCAATGCCACCATCGAAGCCGCTCGAGCCGGTTCCGCCGGCAAGGGGTTCGCGGTGGTAGCCAACGAGATCAAGGAACTGGCCAAACAGACCGCTGCCGCCACCGAAGATATCAAGGGCAGGATCGCCGGCGTCCAATCTTCCACTGCCAGTGGAATCGCCGAAATCGAGAAGATTTCGCTCGTGATTCGAAACGTAAGCGAAATCGTAGCCTCCATCGCCGCGGCCATCGAACAACAGGCAACCGTAACCAAGGACATCGCGCGGAACATCGGCGAGGCGTCAATCGGGGTGGCCGACGCCAATGTGCGCGTGGGCGAGAGCTCGCAGGCCACTCAGGCGATCGCGCGGGAGATCGCGGGCGTAGACGATGCGGCTCGCGCCATGGCGGATGGCAGCGAGAAGGTGCGCACCAGCGTCACCAGCCTTTCCCAGTTGGCGGAACAACTGGAAGCGACGGTCGCACGCTTTCAGATTTCCGGAGGGAATCAATCTATGCTGAAGGGTGCCATTGCCGCGCATGCCGCCTGGTCGGCCCGGCTGAAGGCCGCTATTGTCAGCGGCAAGCTGGACGTACCGGTCAGCACCGTGAGGGCGGACAACCAATGTCAGTTTGGGAAATGGCTCTACGGGGCGGGAACGTCAGCCGGCGAGGCGCAGACGGAAAACTACCGCCAGGCCAAGCAACTTCACGCCCAATTCCACGATGAGGCTTCCAAGGTAGCGCAACTCGCCATCTTGAGCCAGAAGGCCGCGGCCGAACAGGCGATGGGGCCGTCCAGCGAATACGCCAAAATCTCGTCGGCGTTGACCGGCGTTCTCACGCGGTGGAGCGCGGCCGCATAAAGCGCGCCTGGAGGAGCTATGTCCCCTACGCTAACACCCAATGCCGGCCAGACCGTACTGTTGGCCACCTTCTTCGTGCGCGAGGCACTCTGCGCGCTGGATGCCGCCGGAATCCAGGAGGTCATCCGCCTGGGACGGCTCACTCCCGTGCGGCACGCTCCGCGGGATGTGTCGGGCATCCTAAATCTGCGCGGCAAGATCGTCACCATCCTGGATCTCGGCCTGAGGCTGGGGCTCGCCCCGGCGGTTCCCAGCGGCGAGAGCCGGATCTTCATCATCGAGGACCGCAACGAATTCGTGGGGCTGCTGGTGGACCGCGTGGACGAAGTGGTGGAAGTGGAGCGCGGCCAATGGCAGGCGCCGCCCGCCAACGTGCGTGGGGGGCAGGGACGATTTTTCCAGGGCGTGTACCGCGCGGGCGGCCGCGTAATCACGGTTCTGGATCCGGGACCTATTCTGGAGGAAGGGGCCCTATAGCCATGCTGCGGGGAATCGTATTATGAGCACGCGAGTTCTGGTGGTAGACGACACGGCGGTGTTCCGGCGCATCGTTTCCGACGCACTGGCCGGCCTGCCGGGGGTGGAAGTGGTGGGAACGGCGGCCAACGGGAAGCTGGCGCTCGCCCGCATGGCCGCGCTCCAGCCTGACCTGGTGACGCTCGATATCGAGATGCCGGAGATGAACGGCATCGAGGTCCTGGAGGCGATGGGGCCCGATGGGCTGAAAGCGGGTGTCCTCATGCTCAGCTCGCTCACTACTCGCGGCGGGGAAATGACCGTGCGCGCGCTGGAATTGGGCGCTTTCGATTTCATCACCAAACCGGACTGCGGAGCCCCCGCCGAAAACCTGGCGCAGTTACGCGAGTGCCTGCAGCCCATCGTCCGCGCTTTTGAGCGCCGGCACAATATCCGTACCATGCTCCGTGCGGAGCCGGGATGCCGTCCCCGTTTCGGCGCCGCCCCGGAACTTGCCGCCTGCGCCGGGCCGGAGCCCGTCAGGGTGACCCGGCGGCGAACCGGGCCCCCGCTGGTTCTGATCGGCGTTTCCACGGGAGGGCCGGCGGCGTTGGCCAGCCTGCTGCCGGCGCTTCCGGGCGATTTGAACGCACCGGTCCTCATCGTCCAGCACATGCCGGCGTTGTTCACCAAGCCGCTGGCGGCGAGCCTCGACCGGAAGAGCGCCTTGCGTATCTCGGAAGCCCGCGATGGCGAAATCGCACAGGCGAACTGCGCGTATGTGGCTCCCGGGGGCACCCAGATGAAAGTGATGGCGGGGCCGCGCGGAGAGACCATGTTGCGGCTCACCGACGATCCACCCGAGAACGGCTGCAAGCCGGCGGCCGACTACCTCTTCCGATCGGTGGCTTTGCAATTCCCCGGCCGCGCGGTGGCCGCGATTCTGACCGGCATGGGCAACGATGGAACGGCCGGGCTGCGCCTGCTGAAGCGCGGCGGTTGTTACGCCATCGCCCAGGACGAAGCCAGTTGCGTGGTTTTCGGCATGCCCAAAGAGGCCATCGCGGCGGGGCTGGTCGACACCGTAGCCCCACTCGACCAGATTGCCGCCGCCATTGTGCGTTCGGTGCGCGAGGGCGGCACATGATCAAACTTCTTCCGGAGGAGCATGCCGCTCTGGCCAGCTATATTTACGCGGTCTGCGCGGTCTCGCTCGACCAGTCGAAGGCCTACCTGATGGAAGGGCGGCTCGGGCAGTTGGTCGAGGAAACCGGCTGCGGGAGTTTCCGCGGCCTGGTGGACCGGGCGAAGTCCGAACCCAGCCGGGCGCTGGAGCGCCGCATCGTCGATGCCATCACCACCAACGAGACGCTTTTCTTTCGCGACACCGCGCCCTTCGATCTGCTGCGCCACAAGATCGTCCCGGAATTAATGGACCGCCGCGCCCGAACCGGCGCATCGCAGATCCGCATCTGGAGCGCCGCCTGCTCCACCGGCCAGGAGATTTACAGCATCGCCATTCTGCTCAAGGAACTGTTGGGCGATCCCGACCGGTATGGCGTCCGCCTGGTGGGCACCGACATTTCCGACCACGCGGTGGCGCGCGCCAGCCGTGGCTTGTACAATCCCACTGAGATCGCGCGCGGGTTGAGCGAGCCCCTGCGGGAAAAATACTTCGGGCAGACCCGCAACGGCTGGCAGATTAGGGACGAAATTCGCGCCATGGCCGTTTTCAAACGCCAGAATCTGATGGGGGACCTCTCGGCGCTCGGTAAGTTCGAGGTTATTTTCTGCCGCAACGTGGCGATCTACTTTTCCGAGGCCGACAAGATCTCGCTCTTCCGGCGAATCGAAAGGGCGTTGGAGCCGAACGGCTACCTGGTAATCGGCTCCATGGAATCGCTCAATGGAGTCGGCCCGCAGTTTGAGTCGAAACGCCATCTGCGCTCAGTGTTTTACCAGGTGAAAGGAACCCCATGAAAAAGGCGCGGCGCGGAGCCCGTCTCCTGGTAGTAGAAGACGATGCGGCCAACCAGGAAGTGGCGCTCCGAATTCTCGAGCACCTGGGTTATGACACCGTCGAAGTGGCCGCCGATGGCAAAAAGGCACTGGAAGCGCTGGCGGCGAAGGATTTTGACCTGGTGCTGATGGACTGCCATCTGCCCGGTATGGACGGTTACGAGACGTCCCGGCAGATTCGGAGTCGCGACAGCGCTGTCCGCAACCACGACATTCCGATCGTCGCCGCTACGGCCGCGGCCATGGAGAGCGACCGGCGGAAATGTTTCGCCGCGGGCATGAATGGCTATGTCACGAAACCGCTGCGCCTCGACGCGATGAATCGCGCCATCGAGCAGTGGACCGGTGGGCCGCAAACTGCCAGCGAGCCGCTGGCGCCTGGCCCAGTTGCCGCTGTCGGCGCGGACCGGGCACCGTTCGACCGCAACGAATTTGAAGAGTTGGTGATGGGCAACAGGGGGCTGGCGCGGCGGATTATCCGCCGGTTCGTGGACGACATGCCCCGCCAGATCGCCCTGCTGGCTCAGGCCGTGAGCGATGGCGACCCACAACAGGTGCGGCTGGTGGCCCACTCGATCAAAGGCGCCGCCGCCAGCGTGAGCCTGCCGGAGATGCGCGCAGCCTCCTGGAAACTGGAGCAGCACGGACGCGATGACAACCTGGCGGACGCGGACGCATCCATGGTGGAACTTTCCATGAGCTTTGAACGTGCCAGGCCGGCGATAGAGAGCTACTGCCAGGAAAATCCGGACGAGCGCTGAGGCTGTCTGCGAGCGCGGTAGCCCCTAACTTCCCGTTGTATGGGCTGCAACAGAAATAAGGCGGCACCCTATCCGCCATGGGAGGTGAGTCGGTTCAACTTGTGGCGAA
>CAZARO010000378.1:0-5767 GCA_964487165.1 uncultured Solibacteraceae bacterium
CGAAGCGCTCGTCCTCTTCCTCCATCACGAAGCGCAGCGCCATGGAGAGCTCGTTGGTGCGGCGAATCAGCGGCTGCACCTCTTCCGGCGGATTCAGCATCAGGCGGAGATTCGACCCCGTCAGTTCCAGCACCGCCAGCAAGTCCGAATACAGCTCTTCGTTGGCTTCGCGAAAGGCCTCGCGGCCTTGAAACGCCACCCTCCGGTCGACCTCGCCGAACAAGCCGAAAAACTGCCCCGTCAGTTCTTCCAGGCGCTGCAGAATGCGGTCCAGCTCGGGCGAGCCGAACTTCTTCATGCGGCCCACCACGCCGATATCGCGCCGCAGGTCCATCAGCCGGTAATTGCTCACCGCGAAGCCGAAATACTGGCCGGCGACGTCTTCGATTTCGTGCGCTTCGTCGAAAACCACCGCGTGGTAATCGGGCAGGATGCCGCCTTCGTAATTCTCGTCCTTGAGCGACAGGTCGGCGAAGAAAAGGTGGTGGTTGACGATGACGATATCGCTCTCCACCGCCCGCTGGTGCATTTGGGTGATGAAGCAGCGCTCGAAATTGGCGCACTTCTGGCCGGTACAAAGGTCGCTGCGCGCGTCCAGTTTAGGCCACACGGTGGAGGCTTCGGGCAGCGTCTTAATCTCCGCGCGGTCGCCGAATTCGGTGGTCTTTTCCCAGTTGCGGATGATCTCAAAATCGGCCACTTCTTCGAGCCCGTTGAGCACCGGAGCGTTCTCGGCATCGTAGATTTTCTGCCGGCAGGCGTAATTGTTGCGGCCCTTCATGTAGCAGACCTTCAAGGGCCGCGGAAAGTGCTGCTGGAGAAAGGGAATGTCCTTGAAGAAGAGCTGCTCCTGGAGATTCTTGGTGCCCGTGGAAACCACTACGCGCTTGCCCGATAGCAGCGCCGGAACCAGGTAGGCGAGAGTTTTCCCGGTGCCCGTGCCGGCTTCCACAATCAGGTGGCGCTTATCGGCCAGGGCCGCTTCCACCGCCTCCGCCATGCCCACCTGCCCGGCGCGGAATTCATACTTGGGATGCCATTTGGAGAGCATTCCGTTCCGGGAAAAGAATTGACGCGCGCCTGGGGTGCGGGTCTGGATGGACATCGGGATGCTTTGATTCTAACAGGCTACGCGTGGGCTCTGTCGGTCAGGATTGTGCGGGGACTGGCGCGCCGCGGGTTGAATTTCAGTAGTACACGCTTCCATTTTCCCCACGCTTTGGTGCCAAAATAGAGTCCTTGGAAGAGGCCCGATGACAGATACAAGGACGACGCAACAACGCCGGATCGTGCCGGCCGCAAAGACCCGCGCTACGGGCAGCCGAAGGGCCGACGATGGGGTGCCGCGGGTGTGAGCCAGTCCCGGTATGACTTGAACCTCGTTTCCCGCAAACGCCTCAGGCCACGCGAAGACAGGGTCCGAATCGCCGTACGGGACGCGACGCCCAAACTCATCCGCGCATATGCGCTGGATCACGAACAGGCGCTTCTTGCCATCGTGCGTTACAACCGGCTCATCGACACCTTCCTTGGCCTGACTACGTACAGCCTCCAAAACCAGCTGCGAACGACCGTCAAGGGAATCGGTCAAATCGAGATCGACGAATTGTACATTGGTCTCGACAAGCGCGGGTGCCACTACGTTATTCCGGTGCAGGCCAAAGGCGGCAAGGACCAGATCGGCGTCGTGCAGACCACGCAAGACATAAAGTGGGTCGAACAGAAGTTTCCGGGAATGCGGTGCCGAGCCATAGCGGCCCAGTTTGCAAAGGACGGCGTAATCGCTCTGTTCGAGCTGACCCTACAGGGATCGGAAGTGAGAGTCGTCGATGAGCGCCATTACCAACTTGTACCGGCAGATGAACTCGACAAGGACGCCATCCGCCGCTTCAAGGAATGGCGGAATCGCGCCCATAGCCCAAAATGCGGCAAGCTCCCTCTATCGTCCGGTTCAATGTCCGCGGCCGCAGCGGCTTGCGAATGGACCCAAGTTTCTTGAAGTCAGCTGGATGAAGTCCATCAGCGCGGGAATAGGGCTATTTAGATGTCCGGATAGAAGTCCGCATAAAAAGCGGACTCATAATCACATCTTCAGCCCCATCGTCCACGCCCCTTCCAGTTCCAGCAGCTTCTTTTTCAATGGCAACCCGCCGCCGTATCCCGTTAACTTGCCGCTTGACCCGATCACCCGATGGCAGGGCACCACGATCGCCACCGGATTACTGCCGTTTGCCGCTCCCACCGCCCGCACCGCTTTTGGCCGGCCGATGGCTTCCGCCACCTGGGCGTAGCTCCGGGTTTCCCCGTAGGGGATTTTCAGGAGCTGATTCCACACGCGGAGCTGGAAATCCGTGCCCTGCATATCCAGGGGAACGGTAAATACCCGAAGATTACCCGCAAAATAAGCCAGCAACTCATTTGCGGCTTGATTCATCCATCTGTTAGCGTCATTTCTTTCGCCCGCGGGCGCCTGGAATGGGGGGAATTGCAGCATTTGGAGACCTAATTTGGTTGCAACCAAACGTATTATAAGATCGTCTACGACATTTACTTCGGTCCACTCCACCATGACCACAGTGTGCCACGTCCGCACGGTCGGGGACGGTGCAAATGCTTGCAATGCACGGATTTTGCCGTGCGCGAGCTGTAAACCACCTGTTATAATTAACGCTATCCAAAGCTATGCCTCTTAAGCCCTTCGCACCGAATCTCGGCGCGGACAAGAAAATATTCCTGCTCAAGCCGCGGGGTTTTTGCGCCGGTGTCGTGAGAGCCATCGATGTCGTAAAGATCGCTCTGGACCTTTACGGTCCGCCGGTTTATGTCCGCAAAGAGATCGTCCACAATAAGCATGTGGTGGAGGAATTGCGCGAAGCTGGCGCGGTATTTGTGGAAGAACTCGACGAAGTTCCCGCGGGCGCGCGCGCTATTTTTAGCGCCCATGGGGTGGCTCCCTCGGTGCGGCGGCAAGCCCTGGAACGCCAGTTGGATATCATCGACGCCACTTGCCCCCTGGTCACCAAAGTCCATCTGGAAGCTGTGCGATTCGCGCGCGACGGCTTCAGCATCGTGCTCATCGGCCATAAGGACCACGATGAAGTAATCGGCACATTGGGCGAAGTGCCCGACCGCAGCTTCCTGGTCGAAACCGTGGAAGACGTGGACCGCCTGCAACTGCCCGACCCCACGCGCGTACGCTACCTGACGCAGACCACCCTCAGCCTCGATGAGACGCGCGACATCATCGTGCGCCTGAAGGAGCGCTTCCCGTTTATTCAAGGGCCGCCCGCGCAGGATATCTGCTACGCCACCGAAAATCGCCAGATGGCCGTAAAGGCCATTTCCGCTTGCGTCGATCTGTTGCTGGTAGTGGGGTCGCAAAACAGCTCCAATTCCAAGCGGCTGGTGGAGGTGGGCGACAATTTCGGAGTGAAATCCCATCTGGTCAACGACTGCGGCGATATCGACCCTGACTGGCTGGTGGGTGTGAAAAATGTAGGAGTGACGGCGGGAGCCTCCGCGCCCGAACATCTGGTTCAGGAATTGATGCAATTCCTGCAGGACGCGAGCTTCCACCAGATGGAGGAAATCGAACTGGTGGATGAAGACGTGAGATTCTCGCTCCCATCGGAGCTTACAATAACGATTCAATGAGCGCACCGGTACAAGTCGGCAATTCGTTGGAATCGGCGGCCGAACCGGCCATCCGCCGCGCCGCCGGTTGGCTCGCCGGCCTGCAGCAGCGTGACGGCCACTGGTGCGCCGAGCTCAGTGCCGACACCACCCTCGAATCCGACTACATCCTGTTCCAGCTGTGGCTGTTTCCGCCCCGCGAGGGCGTGTGGGAGCCGGAAACCCGCTCCCTCATCGACAAGGCCGCGCGCGCCATTCTCGATCGCCAGTTGCCCGACGGCGGGTTGAACATCTACACCGGTGGACCTTCGGAAGTCAGCGCCTCCGTCAAGGCTTACTTCGCTCTCAAGCTAGCCGGCATTCCGCTGGACAACGCCCGCATGGTGCGCCTACGGGAGCGCATCCTGGAACTGGGCGGAATTCAGGCGGCCAATAGCTACGTCAAGGTCAATCTCAGCCTGTTCGACCTCTATCCGCGGCAGTATTGCCCCAGCATTCCTCCCGAAGTAGTGCTACTGCCCTTCGATTTCCTGTACCAGATGTCCGCCTGGACGCGCGCCATCGTGGTATCGCTCTCCATTCTGCACGCCGCCAACCCGCGCATGCCGGTGCCCGAGGGCTTCCACCTCGACGAGATTTGGAAACCCGGCGAAAGCCCTGCCTGGTCGTTCCAAAAGGATCGCCAGTGGCTCACCTGGCACAACATTTTCCTGAGCGCCGACTGGTTCCTGAAATGGTGGGAGCGCAGCGGTTCGAAGAGCATCCGCCGGAAAGCCATCGAGAAGGCCAAGGACTGGCTGATCGAACGGCTGCACCACTCCGAGGGTCTGGGCGCCATTTATCCGCCCATGATGTATTCGGTGATGGCGCTCGACGTCCTGGGCTACGCCAAGGATCATCCGCTGCGCGCCGAAGCCCTGCGCCACTTCAATAACCTGATGGTGGACGACGACGACCGCTTCTTTTTCCAGCCGTGCTTCTCGCCCGTCTGGGACACCGGCATCGGCCTGTACGCCCTGGGCCAGACCGATCCCGACCATCCGGCGCTGCGGCGCGCGGCCGATTGGCTGCTCGCCAAGGAAGTCCGGCGCAAGGGCGATTGGTCCGTGAAGCGGCCCGATACCGAACCCTCCGGCTGGGCGTTCGAATACTCCAACGAGTTCTATCCCGATGTCGACGATACCGCCATGGTGATGCTGGCGCTGGGCCAGGCCCGCGGTTCCGACCCCGCCGGCCAGGAGGCCTGCCACCGGCGCGCGCTCGACTGGCTGTTCGCCATGCAGTCCTCCGATGGCGGCTGGGCCGCCTTCGACGCCGACAATAACTGGGAGTTTCTCAATAAGGTTCCCTTCGCCGACCACAACGCCATGCTCGATCCCACCTGCCCCGATATCACCGGGCGCGTGCTGGAAGCGCTGGCTGCGCACGGCGTGGACCGCAAACATCGCGCCGTTCGCCGCGGCGTGGACTGGCTGGTCCGCAATCAGCAGCCCGACGGGAGCTGGTACGGACGCTGGGGCGTGGCCTACATTTACGGCACGTGCTTCGCTCTGCGCGGCCTGGCCGCTTCCGGCGAGAGCGATCGCGAAGCTCACGTGCTGCGCGGCGGCGAATGGCTGCGTTCCATTCAGAACGCCGATGGCGGGTGGGGCGAAAGCTGCGCCAGCTACGACAACGGCACCTTTACCCCCGCCGAAAGCACCCCCTCGCAGACCGCGTGGGCCATCATGGGCCTGATCGCCGGCGGCGACGACAATAGTTTGAGTGTGCAGCACGGGATCGAATACCTGCTGGAATCGCAGCGCGCGGACGGCAACTGGGACGAGGAATTGGCCACCGGCACCGGCTTCCCCAAGGTCTTCTATTTGAACTACCACCTGTACAAGGATTACTTCCCGCTGCTGGCGCTCACTTCGTTTGTGAAGTCGCGCGCCCGCTCGCAGGCATGAGGCGCAAGTGACCGCATGACGGCCCGCCGCGAGAAGTTGGCAGCGGCAGAGCGCGCCACTATGCCGACTACGACGGCGCCGGGCGCGAGAGCAGCAGCGAAGAGTAGCAGCAAGCTGAACCCCCTAGCTATAGCTACTTTCCGGCGCAAAATTCCTGACATAAGTTTCTTGTTTTCATGAGGAGT
>CAZARO010000379.1:0-5761 GCA_964487165.1 uncultured Solibacteraceae bacterium
GGCCGCGGCCATGATTTTCTCCTGCGTAGCCTCGGCGGCATCGTAGATCGCCGTGACGCGGCCTTCGCGCAGCACCATGATGCGATGGCAGCAGCGCAGCAGTTCGGGAAGTTCGGAGCTCACCAGCATGACACCCTTTCCGGAAGCCGCCAGTTCGTCGACGATGCGATAGATGTCTTGCTTGGCGGCCACGTCGATGCCGCGCGTGGGGTCGTCCAGGTAGAGGACTTCGGGATGGAGCAGCAGCCAGCGCGCCAGCAGCACTTTCTGCTGATTGCCGCCGCTCAGGTGGCTCACGCAGGTTTCGATGGACCGACAATGGAGCGCCAGTTGCTGCGCCACGGCGTTCAGTTCTCCGCTCTCGCGGGCGTTGCGGAGGAAACCCATCCGCGCGATGCGGCCGAGCGTCGCGAGGCTCGCGTTTTCCCGCACGCTCATGCTCATCATGAGGCCTTCGGTGCGCCGGTCCTCCGGCACCAACCCGATTCCGCGCCGCATGGCGTCGCGCGGCGACCGCGGAGTCACCACCGAACCACCGAGACGGATCTGGCCGCTGCGAACGCGGTCCAACCCGAACAATGCCGCGCCCAATTCGCTGCGGCCGGCGCCCACCAGGCCGGCGACTCCCAGCACTTCGCCGCGGCCCAGCGTGAACGAGACGTTGCGCAAGCGGGCGGTCGAGAGGTCTTCCACTTCCAGTACGGCATCGCCCCTGGCGCGCTGGCGCGGACCGCCCGCGAGATTCAGTTCGCGCCCCACCATCATGCGAATCAACTCGCCCGAGTCCGTGGACGCCGCCTCCCGCGTCCCCACCGTGTGGCCGTCGCGCAGGACGGTCACGCGGTCGGAGATGCGGAAGATCTCGTCCATCTTGTGGGACACGTAGACCACCGAAACGCCGCGCCGCTGCAGTCCGCGGATGAGTTCGAAGAGGCGTTCCACGGCATCGTCGAAGAGCGAGCTGGTGGGTTCGTCCATGAGCAGGAGGCGCGCGTTCATGCTGAGGGCGCGGGCGATGGCCAGCAATTGGCGCTGCCCGATGGAGAGCGCAGCCGCCGGTTCGCGGAGGTTGCAGGCGAGCCCCACCTGATCGAGAAACGGCCGGCAAAACGCTTCCATCCGACGGAGGTGGGCCCAGCGCCCCTCGTGGAAGCACAGGTTGCCGATGACCATGTTCTCGCCGGCGCTCAAATTCGGGAACAGGTCGAGTTCCTGGTGAATGATCCCGATGCCCAGTCGCTGTGCGTCCAGGGGACTGGCGATGGCGGCTGGCCGGCCGTCGACGAGGAAGTTGCCGGCGTCCGCGCGGACAGCCCCGGCGACGATGCGCGCGAGGGTGCTCTTGCCGGCGCCATTCTCGCCCATGAGCGCGTGGACTTCTCCCGCCCGCACGGCGAGCGATGCGCCGCGGAGCGCGGCCACACCGCCGAAGTGCTTGTCGACGCCGGTGACGGCGAGAAGGCTTTCGGGCATCAATGCTATAGACTAACGCCTGGCTGCCTAGCTTCCAAACTGGGCAAAGGTGTCGCCTGTCGATCACCCTAAGAACGGCAGTTGGCTGAAGCCCGCGCCACCCGTCGGTGTGCGAGCCAGCGCTAGCTTCCAAATTGCGCAAAGGTGAGCAAGTGGCCGGCCGGGTCTTTGATACCGAACTCCCGCGAGCCGTAGAAAGTGGTCCGCTCCGCCATCACCACCTCCGCACCGGCCGCCGCGGCCATGGTCTCCGCCAGGTTATCCACCTCGATATACAGAAAGGTGGGACCCTTGCGCGCCAGCATGTCGGGATGGGGGTTATCCTTCTCCACGCTGGCGTATGTCTGGTACATGATTTCGGCGCCGCCTTTCTGCAGCATGGCGAACGCCAACTTGTCGCCGTCGGGGACGGCGGCGGTTTTCTCGAATCCCATGCGCTCGGTCCAAAAGGCCACGCACGGCTCCACTTCTTCCACTAAAAGGATTGCGGTGATCTTTTTGATTTGCATAGTAGTCTAAATTAGACTAGTATGAGTGAAGTGTCAAGGAGAAACTCGCATGCTTCCTGAAAAACGGCGTTTTCGCGACCTGGTGTCGGTAGGGCCTAAGATCGCGGGTGATTTTGAAAGGCTGGGTATCGCCAGCGTGCCGCACCTGGCGCGGCAGGACCCCGCACGTATGTACGAGAAACTCTGCGGCCTGACGGGCCAGCGGCAGGACCCCTGCGTCCTCGACGTTTTTCGCGCGGCCGTGGCGCAGGCGCGCAATCCGAGGCTGCCGGCGGAGCAGTGCCCGTGGTGGTACTGGAGCCGTCGCCGCAAAGAGGGCGCCGCGAAGTGAAATCCGGCCGCGCGCTCACCACTCCCGACCTGGTGCTGTTGAGCCTTCTGGCCGAGCGGCCGATGCACGGCTACCAGGCGAACTTTGAACTGGAGCGGCGGCAGGTACGCGACTGGGCGGGTGTCTCCCGGCCGCAGGTCTACTACTCGCTCGAAAAACTGGCGCGCTCCGGGCTGATTCGCTCGGGCGCGGACGAAGCGCCGGCCGCCGGTCCCGACCGGTGCGTGTACCAGACTTCGGCCAAAGGCCGAGCCGCGCTCGCCGAGGCTCTCGAAAGGGAAGACTGGACCGCCGCACGCGACCGTCCGCCGTTTCTCACCTGGCTGGCGCTCTCCTGGCAGGCGTCTCCCGCGGTGGTCCATCGCCAGGTGGCGCGCCGCCGCGAGTTCCTGGAGAAGGAGCTCGTGCGCGAACAAGCCACCCTCAGGGGCATCCGCGCCGAAGTGGGCCACGATTTTCACGAGGCCGTCTGGATGGTGACCCTGGTGATCGCGCAACTGCGCGTCGAGCTCCGGTGGCTGCGCAAGCTGGCCGGCGAAATCGATCGCCGCGCCCCTGCGCAGGCTACTGTCCTATAGGCGCGCCGCCGCCCGGCGTTACGAAAGGCGCCGAGGGCTGCCCGGTGGTAGTCATCTGCTGCATCTTCAGTTTTTGTTGTTCCAGTTGTTGCTTGATCAACACTTCCAAGGGCATGCTGTCTGTCGGCGGAGTCACAGGTACGGGACCGGTCTCGCCGATGCCGGGTTGATACAGCAGCACCGATCCGGGGCTCAGTTGCGGGACGCCAAACGAGAGGTTCGGTACGGGCTTGTCGGCCGGAATGGGCCTGACGATTTCCGGCGTGATAATGACCAGCAGCTCAGTATGGTTCCGGCTGACGGATTTCGACTGGAACAGCTTCCCTAATATGGGGATGTCTCCGATGCCCGGCACTTTGGAGAAGTTCTCGGTGGTCTGGTTGTTCAGCAGTCCGCCAATGACGAAGCTCTGGCCGCTGTCCAGTTCCACTTCCGTCTGCACGCGCCTCATGGTGGTGCCCGGTACGGTGGTGCCCGCGATGGTCACCGAGTTGGTGTAATCGAGCGCGCTCACTTCAGGCGTAACCTGCATCCGGATAGTGCCCCGCGGCGTTATAACGGGCAGGAAACCGAGCTTGATGCCGTACTCCTTGAAAGCGATCGAGACGGAGTTCGACCCGCCGCCCGGCTGCACCATGGGATAGGGAAATTCACCGCCGGCCAGAAAATGCGCCATCGTGCCGTTGATTACCAGGAGATTGGGTTCGGCCAACATCTCGAGCAGGCTTTTGTTCTGCAGCGCCTGTATGGCCAACCCGAGATTCAGATCCTTGCGAAACAGAAAAATGTTGATTACGTCGCTCAGCGAGAAGGTCTGGCCGCCGTCTGTGCTGATGGGCCCTCCGGTGCCGAGAGCCGAGGTGGTATTGAGAAATCCGCCCGCCAGGGCGCTCGAAAGCTGTGTACTGGCGCCGCGCTCTACGTCGGCAAAGCGAACCCTTAAGAGGATTTGTGGCTCCTCCGGCGGGATGGCCACGCGCAACAAATTGACCGGCTTGCCGAGAGTGGATGCGATGGCCAAAATCCTCTCCGCCATGGCAACATCCTTCGCCGTGCCGCGGACATACGGGGTTTCGTTAGCGACCGTCAGGTCCACGTTCGAACCGGGGAATTCGCGCGCGATCTGCTCCCGTACGGCGTCCAGCCGCACGGAACTGGCGCGCACCAGAAGGTCGTACACCAAGCGGACGTCGTCCTCCCGCCAGATGACCAGCGACGTCTCTCCCGGGGCCAGGCCGTTAATCAGAACCTCCTTCGGTCCGATCACCACGGTCTCGGCCAGACTGGTATTGGCGATGGCGATGCGCTTAATGGTCACGGGGCTGTCGATGCTTAATGACTTGCCCACCGTAACGCGGAGCTGTTCGGGGGCTTTGGCTTCTACACCCATGCCCGGCGTACAGAGGATGCCGATGCCGGCGACGACTTTGAGAATCAGTTCCCAATGCACGTGGAATTGATCGGTGGGAACCGGCGCCAGCATTAGGAAGCATCTGAGAAACTTCCCGAGTTCCGGCCGCGTCAGACGCGCTATAAAGTTACGCAGCCGCACTGCCGATCTGTGCCATGTGGAATCGGATACCGCAGTTTCGATCTTATTTTGGACCCAGCAGCCTTTTGTGGGCCGCGGGCTCGAGGATGTTCTGCCCGACCGGCCGGAGTTTCGCCTGCTGGAGTGTTGCGACAGCTTCCTCGGCGCCCTGGCCGGCGTCAAGGCATTGCAGCCCGCGCTGGTGTTGATTTACCTCACCTCGCGCATCAGCCTGTCGGAGGTGCGCGCTTTGCGTTCGGCCCGCGACCGCGCGCCAATCGTGCTCTGGGGCGAGGGATTGACCGGCGAGTTCGCCTTTCAGGCAATGCAGTTAGGCGTGCGCGGCATCCTGGCGAGCACCGTCTCCATCGACGACCTGCTTTCCGCTCTCGGTAACGTCCATCGCGGCGTCCTGTGTTTCGAACGGGAATTGATGGATACCGTTCTGACGCAGACGCGCGTGGCCCTCACCAGGCGCCAGGGCCAGATTGTATCCCTGGTGGCGCAAGGCTTCAAGAACAAGGAGATCGCCAGCGCGATGGGAATCACCGAAGGAACCGTGAAGGTCTATTTATATAAACTCTTCCGCAAGCTAGGCATGAACGACCGTCTGGACATGGCTCTCTACGGCCTCAAGAACCTGTTCGTCGCGCAAACCGGCGCGCCCGATCCCTTCGGCCCGCGTTCGCTTCCGCCGCAGGTGCGCGACCGGACGAATTTGCAGATCTTGAACTGATCGAAACGCCGGCGGGCGGGCCCATGGCATAATGAAACGTTTTGGATACCCATGATCACTCGTTTCCTGGAATTCATTCACCGGCACCCGCGCTGGGGTTGCGCGGGACTGCTCGCATATGCCGCGGCCGTCACGTTTCCACATGAAAACGTGCAGTGGCTGATGAATGAAATCGCCATTCGCATTACCCATCGCCATCTATACCGGCTGTCGGCGGAGATTGGAGTGGCCGAGGCCGTCGTGGTTACGGCCGTGATGATTTACGGGCTCCGAAAGCAACAGGCCCGCGCCACCCTGGTGGTGTTCTGGATCCTCACGCTGGCGCTGATCGGGTTCGCGCGCGGCGCCTTCACCGCCAACGACCTCGAGCTGGTGCACTATCCGCAGTACATTCCGGAAGGCATGATACTGCTCGCCCTGACGCTGTCCCCGGCAGAGTCGCTCGCCTGGGTGGTGATCTTCGGCTGCCTGGACGAGGGCTACCAGTATGCCGTGCTGTCGTGGTGGCGGCCAGTTCCCTTCGATTTCAACGATGTCTTTATGGATCTGGCGGGCGGAGCCGCCGGCGTAGTGCTGGCGATGACGTTTCTGCGCTGCACCCGG
>CAZARO010000380.1:0-5761 GCA_964487165.1 uncultured Solibacteraceae bacterium
TCCCAGCTTTCCGGCAATGTAAGTGACATTGGGATGGCATCCTGCGGCCGATTGGTAATCGGCCCGCCGAGGCCTGTTCACGGCCCTCCGCCGCGGGTTACCAACCCGCTGCAGGATACCATCCTGCCCCACTTAGCCCCTCAAAATGTCAGACTCCGCGTCTACCATGTCAGCCGGAATGCCACCTGCAGATGCCGCGCGGTGCTTCCGAACGGATAGCCATACGATGCCACGGGCGCGCCCAGCGCGGTCACCGGTGAGAGGACTCCCAAAACAGAAGTGTAGGCGATGGTGTTGACCGCCGAGACATTCCTATGGTCGGTAGCGTTGAATGCCTGGAGGGTGAACTGGCCCTTCAGCCGCCCGGTGAACGGCACTATCTTGCTCACCTGGGCATCGATATTGAACTGCGAACCGAGCGGTAGAATGTTGACATTTTCAAAAGGCACGCGCGACCAGCCGCCGGTGCCATTCAGGGAACTGGGGAAGTCCATGGTGATCTTGGTGTTGACCGAATTCGTGGTGGGGAACTGCTGACCCTGTACCTCCACCGTGGGGGTCACGTACATGGACGATGAATAGGTGCCGATGCCCGAGACCAGCCAGCCATTGAGCAGGTAACGGGAGAGCGCGTCGGTCCTGTTGACCACCGGCTGCCAGGTGAAGTTGACCACCGCATGGTTGCGTTGATCGGCCGCGGAAGGTCCCATGTCGCCGGTGTAACTGCTGGGAAAGTAATTCGCAGGGACAATGGAATTTCCCACCTTGGGCCCGCTCAGATCGTCGAAGGTGTGCGACCAGGTGTAAACCGCCTGTAGCGACAATCCGTACAGCGGCACCGTGCGCAACTGCGCGCTACCGGCGCGATATCGCGACGCGCCTTCGTTGTCGACCTGGAAGTGGTGGCCGCCCGAGGCGGAATTCCATACCTGGGTGACATAGGTATTGACCGCCTGGCCTTGTGCGTTGTTGATGGTGTAGGTTTCGCTGGTGCTGACGCCTCCCACCAGGTTCTCGTCGGTCGCGGTCCAGTTTCTGACACCCCGGTTTTGTACGTAGGTAAGCGCCAGGCTCACGAAACGGTTCAGCCGGCGCTCGATGGCCCCGGTGCCCTGCAGCGAGTAGGGATCGTGGAATTTCGGCGCGGCATAAAACTCGCCAAGCAAGGCGCTGTTCAGGGTTTGGGTCGCGGTGGTGGGCAGAGCTTGCGGAAAAATCGTGGTGCCCACGGTGGCAGGGATCAACTCAAAAGAGGTTTGATAGGCGCCGCCTCCCACATACAGATCGTGCAGTAACTGGCCGGGGAAGGGATCGTAATACCGGCCGCCGCCGATGCGGACGACAGTGCGCTTGTCGAGCATATAGGCGATGCCGAGCCGCGGCGAAACATCGGTGTTGGGCGATGGGATGAATCCCGCATAATAGGTCGCGGTAGAAGTGGGTGTCGCGGGCGCAGGCAGGCGCGCTTTTTCCCACCGCACGCCGGCAGTGATGGTCAAGCCCGACACCGGGGGTTTCCAGGTGTCCTCGGCAAACATGCTATACAACCAGTCCGTGGTGTTCACCACGGAGTTGCCCAGCGTCTGGTCGAAAGTCGCATATTGCTTGCTGCCCGGTGCGGCGAAGCTGAAATCCTGGGCGAAGGCGGTCAGCGAGGTGTAGTTGTACATCCCGTAGCGGGCGTAGAGCTGGTCCATGGTGTCCTGCCTCCGCCACGCATCGCCGCCCACCCGGACGGTGTGCGACGCCAGCGTGAAAGTGAAGTTGTCCACGCCGCCGTAACGCTGCTCGCGCATGTTGAAGGGTACCGTGGGATTGGCGCCGAGAGATGTGCCGTCGACGTTGATGGCCACCGGTCCGGTGCCGCAGGAGAGGCACGGTCCCGAACTGGCGGGCAGCAGAGCGGAGTTGGTGGCCGCCGTCATGGTGTCCCGAAGCCAATAGCCGTGGGCTTCGTTCACCATGCTTTCGCCGATTACACGGGTCCAGCCGAAAGTTGCATAGCGCGTGGAGTTGGTGAGGTTGGCGTTGGCCCCGAGCATTCCGCCGTTGGTGGAGACGGTGGCATTGTCGAACGTATTGACGCCGCGCTCACCCAGGATCGCGCCGGCGAGCGTAAAGGCGTTGTGCTGGCCGGGCCGGTAATCCATGCGGGCGAATCCGGTGGTGGAATTTTCCGCCTTCGGCACCTTCACGTTCAACTGCTGATTGATGAAAATGGCGGCCATATTACACTGCGCCACGGTGGCGGCGCATCCGCTGGAGAGAAACGCGTTGCCGCCGGGGGTGGTCAACAGGGGATTCAGAATGCGATTGAGCCCCTGGGAGGAATCGTTCACGCGCTCCAGGTTGCCGAACAGAAAAAGGCTGTCGGTCCATATGGGCAGGCCGACGCTGACGCCGGCACGGTTCAGGCGTCCCGTTGGTTTGAATCCGTTGCCGAAGAAATCGGGCGAGTCCCAGGTATTCTGGGAGTAGTAATCGTACGCTGAGGCGTGCAGGCTGTTGGTGCCGGTCTTGGAGACCGCATTCATCATTCCGCCCATGGTGTGCGCAAAATCTATAGTTGCCGCGGCCGGCACTACTTGCATTTGCGACACCGATTCCTGCATCAGGAAGGGGGCGACGTCGGGGTGGGTCAGGAAGTAATTGTCAGTGATGCTAACGCCGTCCAGAAGAAAGACGTTGCGGGCGATCTCCCCGCGGAAAACCAGCACTCCCTCGGTGTTGGCCACCACGTTGGGCGCCAGCAGCACCAGCGGGTCGAGCCTTTGCATCGCGGTCGGAAGCGCGAACAGCTGCTCATCGGTAATCAGGGCGGTGACGCTGGTCTTGCTGTCCTGCACGGGCGCGATGGCCCGCTGCGCCTCCTCCGGCGTGGCCGCTTTATCGGCAAACAGCCTGATTTTGAAGTTGAGAGTTTCACCCACCGACAGATCGAAGCTGGGCAGCTCCCAGTCGGCGTACCCGCGGCGGGTCACCTTCAGGTTATACGCGGCAGCGGGCACCAGCGCGGGCAAGGTAAAGATGCCATCGTCGCTGGTCAACATGGTGCGTTTCACGCCATTCGTTTTGTTGGTCAAGCTAATGGTCGTCTCGGGGATGCCATCCCCATATCGATCCATCACGATTCCGCTGATTGCTCCGGATCCGACAACCGCTTGTGCGTACACTTCCATGGAGCAGACGAGTGCCAATAGAGAGACCGCGAGTGTTCTTCTCATGTTTCCTAGCCTGTGAGGCAATTACCCATTGTATGTTAGATTTGCGGGCGCTTGCGATGTGAAACGGAGGTGACACTGTGAATAATCGGTGCCGGTGCCGGCCGTTATAATGATCGCGGTGCAACCATGAAGAAAAGTCTCGTGTTGTTGGCCCTGATGTTGGGCGCCACGGCAGGCCTCGCGCAGACGCCGCCGTGGACCGCCCGGTGGATCGACGTCCCCGGTACCTCCGGCCAGGAGTACGGCGTCTACCATTTCCGCCGCGCGTTCGACCTGGCGGCCAAGCCGGCCGCATTTAAGGTCCACGTGTCGGGCGACAATCGCTACGACTTGTATGCCAACGGCGTGCGGGTTTCCTGGGGACCGGCGCGCGGCGATCTGCGGCACTGGCGGTACGAGACGGTGGACATCGCGGCGCAATTGCGGGCAGGGAAGAACGTGCTCGCGGCGGTGGTCTGGAACGACGGGCCGCATAGTGCCGTGGCGCAAATCTCCCTGCGGACCGCGTTCGTCGTGCAGGGCGACCCCGCGGTGAACACCGATCGTAACTGGAAATGCCTGGCCGACAAGGCCTACACGCCGCAGCCCCTGCCGCGCGATCAAAGCACCGGCTACTATGCCCTGGCCGCGAATGAGAAGCTCGACGCGCACTCGTATCCCTGGGGTTGGAACCAGGTGGACTACGACGATTCCGCGTGGGTTCCGGCGCACGAGATCGGCGCTGCGCCGCTCACTTCCACCAGCGACCAATCGCCCTTGCGAATGCTGGAAGAGAGCCCCATCCGCCTGGAGGAACAGAGCGTAGAGCGCTTCGCCAAGGTTCGGCAATCCACGCCCGCGGGTGCGTCCGGCGCCTTCCTCAACGGGCGCGAGCCCCTCATCGTTCCGCCCAACACCAAGGCGTCGCTGCTGCTCGATCAGGGGTATGAGACCACGGCGTTTCCCGAAATGACGATGAGCGGCGGCGAGGGCGCGCAGGTGGACATACGGTATGCCGAGGCGCTGTACCTGCCGGGCGTGCAAGGGCGGGAACGCGAGAAGGGGAATCGCAATGAAGTGGAGGGCAAGCAATTCCTCGGTCCGTTCGACACCTATCTGGCCGATGGCGGCGCGCATCGCCTGTATCGTCCGCGATTCTGGCGGACGTATCGCTACGTGAAGGTCGACGTGGCCACGGCGGAGCAGCCGTTGACCATCGAAGACCTGCACGGTGTCTTCACCTCCTACCCGTTCGAGCGGAAAGCCGTCTTCCAGGTGGAGAGCGGCGCCGGGCCGGACGAAGAAGTGCAGCGCATCCTCACCACCGGATGGCGCACAGCGCGCCTGTGCGCGCATGAGACCTACATGGATTGCCCCTTCTACGAACAACTCCAATACGCGGGTGACGCGCGCATTCAGATGCTGGTATCCCTCTATACCGCCGGCGACCGCAGCCTGATGCGCAACGGAATCGCGCTGATCGATTCCACCCGCAACGCCGACGGCTTGACTTACAGCCGCGCGCCATCCGGCCTGGTGCAATACATACCGCCCTTTTCGCTCTGGTGGGTGGGCATGGTTCACGATTACCTGATGTATACCGACGACCAGCAGTTCGTGCGGCGGATGCTGCCCGGCGTGCGCGCGGTGCTGAGTTACTACGGCAACTTTCAAAAGGACAGTGGATCGCTGGGGCGCATGCCGTTCTGGAATTTTGCCGACTGGGTGACGGGTTGGCCGGGCGGCGAGGCGCCGGGCGACGACAACGGCTCCTCCGCGGTCTTCGATCTGCAATTGGCGCTGGCTTACGATTGGGGCGCCGACCTGGAGAAATCCGTGGGCAACGCAGGCATGTCCGACGGCGACCGCGCGGAAGCGTCCAAGCTGAAAGCCTTCGTGGTGAAGAACGATTGGGACGCGGCGCGTGGGCTGTTCGCCGACCAGCCATCCCACCGGACGTGGTCGCAGCACACCAACACTCTGGCGCTGCTGGCGCACCTGCTGCCGACGGCGCAAGGGCGCGCGGTGTTCGAAAAGATGATTGCCGACCCGAGCCTGGCTCCGGTCTCGATTTATTTTCGTGCCTATACCAACGCCGCTTTGCGCGAAGTGGGACTGGGCGACCGGTATCTGGAAATGCTCGATCCATGGCGGCAGATTCTGAAGAACGGGCTGACCACGTGGGCGGAAATGCCCGAACCGACGCGGTCCGATTGCCACGCCTGGGGAGCCAGTCCGAATTTCGAGTTGTTGCGCACGGTGGCGGGGATCGATTCCATGGCGCCCGGCTTCGCGCGCGTTCGCGTGGCGCCGAATCTTGGGCATTTGACGCAGGTTCATGCGCGCATGCCGCACCCCAGGGGCGAAATCGACGTGCGGCTGGCGAAGCGCGGTGCGAGCTTGACGGCGGATGTCGAACTGCCCGCGGGGATCACGGGCGAATTCGATTGGGCGGGGACGAAGAGGCCGCTGGCGGCGGGCAAGAATCATCTGACGTTTTGATGTGGGGTCATCTGAGTTATTCCGACGTTGGAGTCACCTGGCGGTCGCTGTGCGGA
>CAZARO010000381.1:0-5754 GCA_964487165.1 uncultured Solibacteraceae bacterium
CCACGCCCGCCGCTCGTTTCGGTCCGCGGCTACGAGAACGGCGGCGTCGTAAACGACGGCGCTCATGCCGGACGCCGGGCCGTTCGCCATGTTCGGAGCTGCGCTCGTACGTTGCGGCGAGCTTCATTCATCTCTTCCGCGGTGAGGCGTCCGTGCTGTTTTTCCCACAGGGCGACGGCCGCCAAACCAGTGCGCCGCTGCAGCGCATCGACGCTATTCTTGCCGATGTGCAGTCGGGGCAGGGCTCGGTGGGCAAGGCGCTCCAAGATCCGGCGCTGTTCGACGAGGCCAAGCAGACCATCGCGGACCTGGACAAGCTGCTGGCCGACGTCAACGCCGGCAAGGGCAGCGTGGGCAAGGCCATGAAGGATGAGGAGCTGTACCGCCAGGCGGTAGCGCTGGTCAACCGCCTCAACGGCACGCTCGAAAAGATCGCCGCCGGGCAGGGTACGGTGGGGCAGCTTCTGGTGAACCCGCAGCTCTACGATACGCTGAACAGCACCACCGCCGAAGCGCAGTCGCTGGTGAAAGACATACGCGCCAATCCCAAGAAATTCCTTTCGCTCACCGTGAAAATATTTTGAGCGCGCGCCGGCAACTGGTAGTCAACGCGGACGATTTCGGTTTCACTCCCGACGTGAACCGCGGGATTGTGGACGCTCATCGCGGCGGCATTCTCACCGCCACCACCCTGATGGCCAACGGGCCGGCGTTCGACGACGCGCTGCGGCTGGCGCGCGAGACGCCCACGCTCGATATCGGCTGTCACCTGGTGCTGGTAGGGGACCGGTCGCTGGTCACCGGCAAGCCGTACCCGCTGACGGTGGGACAACTGCTGGCCGCGCTGGCGCTCCGGGAAATCCGCCCCTACGAGGAACTGGCCGCGCAGGTCCGGCACATACGCAACGCGGGCATCCGCCCGACGCACCTGGATACCCACAAGCATACGCACCTGGCGCCGCCGGTACTGGACGCAGTGGCGCGGTTGAGCGAGGAGTTCGGGATTCCCTGGGTGCGGCGTCCGTTCGATTTTCCGCTGACCGCCCTCCGCGGCGCGGTGCCGAGGCTGCAGCGGCTGACGAGCTCCGCGCTGGGGCTGCTGCGGCGCCGCTTTCATCGCGTGCTGCAACGCCACGGCTGCCGGACGACCGACCATTTCGCCGGCTTCCAGATCACCGGCCGGTTCCGTACGGCGGAGCTGGTGCAGTTGCTCGCATACCTGCCGGACGGCAGTACGGAATTGATGTGCCATCCGGGTTACTGCGGGGAAGCGCTGCGCGGCGCGCGTACGCGCTTGAAGGAGAGTCGCGAGCACGAATTGAAAGCGCTGACGGCGCCGGAAACGCGCGCGGCGATCGCGCGGCACGGGATTGAACTGGTGGGATACGCGGGGTTGGGGTAGCGGGGTTAGAGCGCCTGCACGCAGAGCAAAGGACCGCCAGACCGTGTAGCGTAATAGAAAAGTTTTTATGAAACGAGCAACCCCGCCTATCCCGTTCGCCGGCTCTCTGCTCGACAATGGTTCGGAAAGGACCCGCAAAAGTGGCCGCGCGCGACCCGAAAGGCATTCGATCAGACGGATCTCTCGCTGGTGCCTTTGGCGCTCGGACTGAAAGCCGGATTCCGCGTCCTGGTAGCCGGATCGCAGCGAGCCGATTTCCCCGAACAAACGGAGACGCTGATTCTGAGCGTGGCGGCCAATACGGCATTGCTTGGCCTGCAGGAAGCCCGGCTGTTGGCCGGGCAGAAGCGGGTGGCGCACGAACTCGATCGGGTGGCGCAGCGGACAGCCGAACTGCGGCGCAGCGAGGAATTCCTCGCGGCTGGGCAGCGCCTCAGCCTGACCGGCAGTTTTTCCTGGCGCGTGGGAGCGAATGAAATCGAGTGGTCGGAGCAACTCTATCGTATTTTCGAGTTCCAACCCGGAACTCCGGTGACGCTCGATCTCATCGATTCGCGCATCCACCCGGAAGACCACTGGCTGTGGTCAGATGCGCTCGACCGGGCCCGGCTGGGCGCCGATGACTTTGAATATGAGCAGCGTCTGTCGATGCCCGACCGGTCTGTGAAGTACCTGCACGTAGTGGCGCACAGCCGGCGCGAGCCGGACGGCCGTTTAGGGTACATCGGCGCGGTGCAGGGCATAACGCAGCGGCGGCTTTCCGAAGAGGCACTGACGCAGGCTCGCGCGGAACTGGAGCACGTGACTCGGGTGATGAGCCTGGGAGTGCTGACTGCGTCGATAACCCATGAGGTCAACCAGCCGCTCGCGGGTATCGTCACCAACGCCACCACGTGCCTGCGGATGCTGGCCGCGGAGCCGCCCAACCTGGATGGAGCGCGCGAGACCGCCCGGCGCACGATTCGCGACGGCAATGTGGCGAACGGCTTTGAACTCGATGCAGCCCGGGTTTCGGCAAAGGGCACTCGTTATTGGGGCGGCCGGCGATATAGAATGGCACGCTGGAGGGCCGCCTGACCCAGGTCGCCGCCGGGGCGCGAATGAACCTTCAGGAGCCAGCGCCGGGTGATGGCCAGTTCCGGCGCCAACTGGAGGGCGGTTTCGAAAGCGAGAATGGCTCTCTCGAATTGGCCCGATTGCGTCAAAGCAATGCCCAACAGATGGTGCCCCAGCGGATTGGCATGTTCCAACCCAACGGCATCTAGCGCCGCTTCCACCGTTTCCCGATACCGCTTCTGCCGCAACCGCACCAGCGCCATCCCCAGACGCGCAGCTATGGCGTCGCTGTCCAGAGTAAGGGCCCGCTGGAAGCTGGTCTCGGCATCGCTCCATCGCCGGAACGCCAGGAATACGCTGCCGATGCGTACTTCGATGGCCGCGACTCCGGAGTTCGCTTCCTGCAAGCGCAGCAATTCTTCCAACGCTTGCTCCGCTTTGGCTCGCTGCAAATCCGACAGGCTCAGCAGCCACTGCGCTGCCGGTCCTACGGTACCCGCTTCTTCCAGTGGGGCCAGCACTTTTCGAACGTCGTCGGGACGGTGCAGGCGGGCATAGCAGAGCGCCAGCGTCACCATGGTGCGGGGATTGCCGGGGCGCTCCGCCACCAGCGCCTCGAGCACCGGGACGGCGAGTGCAGTGCGCCTGGAGTACAGATATATCAGGGCAAGGTTGAAGCGGCTCTCATCGACGGCGAACTGCGCGAGTCTTCCAGCGGTTTCCGTGGGCGGTGGAAGATAGCCCAGCGCGACGAACTGGTCCACCAGCGCCTTGGCTGCCACGGGATCCATGCGCAGGTCGGCGGCATGCATGCCGCAATTCCCCGGAACGGCTTCCCAACTCGGGATGGTGTCCACCGGCGGCGGCGTCTCAAAGGCGTCCCGCAATACTTTGCCGTCCATGTCGGCGCCCACCGGAAGCCCGAATAGCGTGAGCACCGTGGGCGTCACGTCGAGCACGCTGGCGCCGTAGATGCGTTCATCTTGGCGGATGCCGGGCCCCGCCATGCAAAAGATTCCCACCGGACGGTGCCATGCAGCCTCATCGGTGGGGTGGCGCTTGGGCCGCGTCGGCCGGAGATGGTCAGAATGGAATCCGTGGTCGGAGAGCAGCAGAACTGTGGTTTCCGGTCCGGCCAGGGCCAGCAACCGCTCCAACATCATGTCGTGATAACGATAGATGCCGGTCATCACGTCTTTGAAGATTTCAAAATCGCGCTCCGTCACTTTGGCCAATCGCGGCGGATGATACAAGGCGAAGGTGTGGCCGAAATGATCGATGGCGTCATAACAGACCGCCATGAAATCCCATTCCCGGTGCTCCATCACCCAGGTGGCGGCGTTGTGTACGGAACAGCATTCCGCCAGCATCGCGGCCAGGCGCTCCAGGCGACGGTCAGTCTTCTGGTCAATCTCCGCCGCGCGAGGAATGAAAGGCAGCAGCGCCGCCGCGGTCATGTCGCTCGCATGCATGCGCAGAGCGGAGAAGGTGTCCCGCAAGCTTGCGGGGTGGATAGCGTGGTCCGCCATCCGGTGCTGGGCGGATGCGCCCGGCGGAAAGATCGGGTACAACTGCGAGACCACCGTGCCGCGGACAGGTTCGGCCGGATGGCTCGCGAACCACGTTACCACTCCGCTGCTCATCCCCTGCTGATGCAGAATATTCCAGATGGCCTTCACTTTGCGCGCGGTGCTGCTGGTGGGCCGGATGCCGCCGGTCAATGGATCCGGCTCAATGAAACCGAGGATGCCGTGCTTATCCGGCAGCTTGCCGGTGGCGATGGAATTCCAGACCAGGGGCGAATAAATGGGGCGGAGTGTGGAGAGATTGCCCATCACGCCGCCGTTCACCAACCGTTCGAGCGTGGGCATCAGCCCCTGGTCGAGGAGGGGATTGATGAACCTCCAATCGGCAGAATCCCATCCGACCAACAATACTTTCCTGGCCAGCCGTGGCATCGTCTCAGCCCTCGCCTTCGCTGGATACCAGCCGCCACTGGTAGACGGTCCCGCGCACTTCCGCCCGCATGCGGCGCGCGAGTTTGAGAGTGTCGCGGTTGCCGCCGGGTATCTCGAAGCGGGCCAGGCGTGCTCCGGCTTCGGCAGCGGCTTCCAGGGCCGCCGCCATGAGGTAGCCGTTGGCCCAACCGCCGCGATAAGCCGGGGCGATTACGCGCGCATATACCTGTGCCATGTCGCCCTCCCTGGACCAGAGCAGGATTCCGGCCACCCGGTCACCCACCATCAGCACAGGCGAAAGCTTCAGCCGCTCGGTGCTTCCCAACCGTGCCGCGAAGACGGCCTGCAATTGCGGGTTGTGGACGATATGTTCCGCGTACAGCGCAGCCACCTGGTCCGGAGGCGCGTCCGGGAACGGCACGATGCGAGCACCGGGTGGAATGCGTCCGTGTGCCCGCATGCGGTCGCGCGCGGTTGTCACTGAGGCGAGCACCGCATCGATCGGACCTTCCACCGCGGTCAGCCGGGAGTGTTCCACGAATCCGTGGTGCGCGGCGAAGGCCGCGGCCGCGGGATCGGGTTCGGCCTCCCAGCGGCCAAATATATCGCGCACGCCCCAGCCGCGGGCATTCTCCAGAAGCGCGCGCAGCAACGCTGAGGCGATGCCCTGCCGGCGCAACGTGCGCACCACGCGCAATTGCACCCCCACCACGGCAGCCGGAGCCCGCTGAAACGCAATCGCACCGGCCAGTTGAGGGGCATCGGCCCGGACAGCGACCAGCGCTTCTCGCGGACCGCCGGACTTGCCCAAATCCGGCAGAAGCATGCGGCATGCCGGTCCCTCCACGTCGCGGGGCGGCCGGATAGTGACCGGTGAATCGCTCATGGCGCGGCCGCACACCGCTGGCGATACAGGGATGGGTCCACCTGCGCCGCCATGGCAGCCACATCCAATTCCAGCTCCAGGAAATCGCGAACGACCTCAGATTCGCGGCGCGGTTCGCCCAGCAGCGCGTGATAATCCACAGGATGGAGGCGGCAGTTCGGACGCCGCTCCATGGCAGCGATTACGCCGCGCAAGTGGTCTTCCATGGCGCGCATCAGCGCCTCCGGGCCGAGCGTTCCCCCGGAAGCGGCGCGCCGGCGGATCATGACAGCCTGCGAGGCGAATACTTCCTCTATGGGACGGCGCATTAGGAGGACGCGGTATTGCGGACCGTCCGGCAGGCACGCCAGCAAAGGAGCAATCACTTTGACCGCTTTGTCTTCAGCGCAGGCGATGAGGGCGGGGTCTTGCGGCAACTGTTTGATGCGCTCCCATTCGAAATAGCCGCGCGG
>CAZARO010000382.1:0-5747 GCA_964487165.1 uncultured Solibacteraceae bacterium
ACATCCAGGGCGACCATACCGGCGGCCTGAGGTTCCGGAACATCCGCATCTCAGTCCCAAAGCGATAACGCAAAGTTGAAATCGTGTGCAAACCAGCGTGCCTGGAGGTATTATGGACGCGAGGTTGCTAATGGCATTCACGAGGCGTTACTTCTTTTTTGGCTCCTTGCTGGCGGGCGCAGTCCCGAGCGCGGGATGGGGCAGTTCCGGGTCGCTGCCCAGACTGGGTTACAAATCACCCAACGAAAAGCTCAATATCGCTTCCATCGGGGCGGGCGGCAAGGCTTCCTCCGATATCGATGGCTGCGCGTCGGAAAATATTGTGGCGCTGTGCGACGTAGACGATAAGTCGGCGGCGCGCACTTTCGAAAAGTACGAGAAGGCCACGAAGTATAAAGACTTCCGCAAGATGCTCGACAAGGAGAAGGACATTGACGCCGTCATTGTCACCATCCCCGACTTCATGCATGCCACGGCGGCCATCTGGGCCATGGAGCGCGGCAAACACGTCTACGTCCAGAAACCGCTGGTGCGCACCATTTGGGAAGCGCGCCAGATGCGGGAGGTTGCCAACAAGTACAAGGTGGCCACCCAGATGGGCAACCAGGGCTACTCC
This sequence comes from uncultured Solibacteraceae bacterium, assembly GCA_964487165.1. Classification (GTDB taxonomy): domain Bacteria; phylum Acidobacteriota; class Terriglobia; order Bryobacterales; family Bryobacteraceae; genus PALSA-129. Next base: position 617 of record CAZARO010000382.1, read on the forward strand.
AACGAAGGCACGCGGCAATGCGCGGAGATGATCTGGGCGGGCGAAATCGGCAACGTCACGGAAGTGCATGCCTGGACCGACCGGCCCATCTGGCCGCAGGGGCTCACCAAGATTCCCGATCCCACGCCCGTGGTCGAAGGCCTGGATTGGGATCTTTGGTTGGGCAGCGCCACGCCTCGTCCGTTCACTGTGGGCGGACCGGGCTATCCCGACCAGGGCGGGAACAATTTCTACCAGCCGTTCAACTGGCGCGGCTTCTACGACTTCGGCTGCGGCGCCCTGGGCGACATGGCGTGCCACATTCTGGGCGCTCCCAACATGGCGTTGAAGCTGGGATCGCCGACCAGCGTGGAGGCCATCAAGAAAGAAGGCACCAGCGATTTCATGTTCCCCAAGAAATCGACTATCCGGTTCGACTTCCCGGCTCGCGGCAATATGCCCGCCCTGAAGCTGTTCTGGCATGACGGGCTGGAAGCAACGCCGGAAATCCCCGGCGTGCCCAAGGGCGAGTATCTGGGCGACCTTCCCTATCCCAACCGGCCGCGCGGAAGGGCCGCAGCGGGCGCGTCGGCCACTCCCGCGCCACGCCCGGCACCGCCCAAGGAGACCGGGTTTGTCGGTGGCATATTCGATTACGAGGCCTTCCAGACGGTTCTCCAGGACCCCAACCCGCGCCTTCCCAAACCGGATGGCAGCGTGTTCATCGGCGACAAAGGCGTCATCACCACCGGCACTTATGGCGCGGAAACGCGGCTGATTCCCGTCGAAAAGATGAAGGACTACAAATTCCCGGCGGAATTGCTGACCCGCTCGCCGGGCCACTATCACGACTGGATCCGCGCCTGCAAAGGCGGCGACCCGGCCTGCTCCAACTTCAACGTGGCCGCGCCGTTTGTGGAATGGATGCTGCTCGGCGTGATCGCGCTGCGGGTGGAAGGCAAGATCGAATACGACCCCGTGAAGATGAAAATCACCAATAACGCCGAGGCCAATAAGTATTTGCGGCCCACCTTCCGCAAGGGTTGGGGCCTGGCATAGAGCGCCGCAAGGCGACATCGAGGCGCGCGTCCGAGACCCGGACGCGCGCCTTTTTCATTTTGTCGGGGAGCGCTCGCTTTAGTTTCCGCCCTTAGCCGTGCTGGCCGGAGGCGGAACATGGGGCGGCACCGCGCCGCCGAAATCGACCTCGCTGTCATTGAACACGATGGCGCGGTCGAGCACCATTTCGAGCGTCGAACCTTTAGCGATCACCGCGTCCGGACCGCGCGATGCCAGAACGTAGATCAACCCGCCAACCGCGCCCGCCGCCGCTCCCACACCCAGCCCCGTCATCCCATGTCCGGCGGCATTACCGGCGATGGCGCCCACCGATGCTCCCGCTCCCGTCGTCTCCGCCACGGTCCTCAGGTCGCCGGCCTTGTTGCCCTCGCTCTTCACTTTGCCTTCGGAGCGGTCGAGCTCGCCCGTGGAACTGGCGTCCATGCCATCCATGCGCGACCGCAGTTCGCGCGTCACTCCGTTGGGCAGCGTCAGCGTGTCGAAGCGAATATACAACTCGCCGCGGCCCTTGGCGCGTCCGGGCTTTTTCACTTCCGTCACCGTTCCGGCCACCCAGCTGCCCACCGGAATGACGATCCGTCCCTTGGCCAGCACCGGAAAGGCGGTTTCCAGGTACACCCGGTCGCCCTCCAACGAGCTCTTGGTGCTGATGCTGTTGATCAGGCTGAGTGGAACCTTGGTTCCGGCGTCGAGAGTGTAACCGGCGGCTATCGGCTGCGCCGGTGGCGGAATGGCGGCCTGCGGGTCTTGCGCCGCCAGGCCGCCGGCGAGAAATGTCAATATGAGAACGGACCGTAGGGACATGAAGTCTCCTGAATCGATTCTAGCCTATCTATAGAAACGCGCTCCCGGCCCAAATAGTTGCGCCGCCGGGATCTATTGACCCGCGATCTATTGGACGGCGATTGCCGGCGCGCCGGCGCTTGACTGCGTTCCCACGGATACCTGAATCGTCGGATCGGCCGCCACGTCTTGCGGCAATTGGATGTTGAGTTGGTACAGCCCCACGCACCCCGGCGTCAAACCGGCGTACTTAATGAGATACGATGGCAGCGCCGAACCGTTCAGGGAGATGGTCAGGCTGTTTTGCCAGACCAGGGAGGCGGCTGTCTGTGGGATCTCGCCCGGGTCGGGATTCGGTTCAGTGGCGCCCAGACCGGTGGCGTAAACCACCACGATCTCGCCCGGCTGCCCCGGCGAGGCGTCGGTCAGCAGCGAGCCATCGGCATGGGTGGCGATGGCATAACCTGTGCCGGCATCGAAAAGGGCCGGCGCCACGTCTGCCAGCGCGATGGTAACCTCCGGCCCCGTCACGCCCTGGCGCACTACGCGCACGGTGCTGTTGCCGGCGATTTCATTGCTCGGAATGAGGAAATTGATTTGTGGCCCCGAAACATACAGCAGCGGCGCCGGCCAGTTGTCCACATATACCGCGACTCCGCCAAGTTGGCTGGGCACCGTCACGGCGGAGGCACTCGCCGTCGGCGTATCGATGTACCAGGAAAGGTTCGATCCGAATATACTCAGGACGGAGTTGGGCGCAAACGGGCCGGCCGAATAGTCGGACGCATTTACGATACCGGCGGCGGTGTAAGCAGGCGCCTGTGCCCAAGTAGTCCTTACTATCAGGACTCCCAGTACTAACCAGCTTCGAGACATCTAATCGTCAGTGGTGTTATCCCGCGAAAGTTCTCCGAGATTTTTATAAAACTGTCAAGCTATGAGAACAAAGCTATTAGTTCTCTTGACCTGAGTATTGAATTAGCTTACTCTTTCTATGTATTTCAATTTAGCGCGGCGTAGAATACTCTTCACGTGGCCGTCCTGTCTTGGCTTGAATGCCGGTAATCGGACCGGAATGGGCGCTGAATCGTAGCTTTTCCAGGGGAGACCGAAGTGTTCAACCAAGCCGAAGTCGACGACCTAATTATTCACTTTCGCCAGGAGTTGGATGAGGTAGAGCGGGCTATTGTCGCTCTCGAGCGAATGAACGGAACTCAGCGCGCCGCCGCTGCCAGAGTTATGAAGCGCCCCATCGCGAGCGATTATGCCTCGTTGCGCAGGGCCGGGAAGGGCTGGATGCGCCACCGTCTCCACGGGGGCTAGTGTAGTGTCCAAGAATTAACTGGACAAATCTAGTCCTGGGTCTCCCCCAATCCGCGTTTATCTCTGTTCGTCTGCGGCCATATCGTTTGGGATCGGCCGCAGATGAACGGGATGAACGCGGATAACGCAAACCTCAATTCCTGAAGCGGGAAAGCGCTCGGCGCCGGGTTCGAAGTCTCCCACGCGCTGGGCTCCTCCGTGGTATCCGGGCCACCACCGAAGATTCTTTCGCCATTACTTACAAGGGTCACTCGGTAGGAGAATACGATGCCGATCTCCCGGCTCGGGGAACGCGCTGGTGGTGGAGTTGAAATGTGCCGAACGCCTCGCCAACGAACCCGTAAAGCGATGTCTTACCTACCGGCGAGCCTTCAATCGCACAGCACTTTTCCCAGCGGTCCTTACCCCGCCCGTTTTTTCCGGTAACTCCGCGCCAGTTCCATATAAACTCCCAAATCGCGGTCGAGATCGGATTGCGTGCCGTCGAAATAGAAGTTGCGGATGGGGATGCCGCCATGGTCTCGGCTGATACGGGGATAGATTGCCTCGCAGACAATGCCATTCATACAAGTGAATGGACTGATATCGATGATTCCGGCAGCGCCCTTCCTGGCCAGGCAGACGGCCTTCCCCACGTTGAGCACCATTTCGCCGAAAGCGCCCTCGCGCGGCAAATAGGGGCGGGCAGCTTCCAGAATTTCGTAGATATCGGGCTCCTCACGACCGGCGAAATCGTCGTCGAATGGGGCGAGAAGCACGTGCTCGTCGCGTTTCTGCACGCGTTTGCGCACCCAGGCGCCCAGCGCTTCCACGCTCCAGATGCGGTTGGCCAGTTTGAGCTTGCGGAAATGCTCGGAATTGGTGTACCAGATCCACTCCACCAGGTCGGAGACCCAGGCTTCCGCGCCGTAAGCTTCCAGGGAACGAACCAGGTCTTCGTTTGAAAAGGTATTGAGACGGCAGAAAATCTCGCCCACGATGCCGATCAGCGGCAGGTCCCGTTGCCGGCGCGCCGCCCGCGCACGAAAACGATTACGGCCGCGCACTAGCGAATCGCGCAACAGCAAAAGCTGGACACCCGGATCGAGCGGCGCGTGTTCCAGCGTGTTGCACAGGTCGGTCAGCGATTCCTCGTATGCCGCTTCCACGTCTCCCCGGCGCTCTTCGTAAGGCCGCCCAATGAGCAGCATCTTCTGCAACATATCGGCGCAGAACAGGGCGCGCCAGGCAGTGCGCACGAAGGGTTTCGCCAGGGCCCCGATGCCATCGTAAGCGTTGCGGCTGGTGGGGGAAAGAATCTCCACGGCCTGGTGGCCGTTGGCATTCAGAATCTGGCGCAGATACGGAGCGTATTGTCCGAATCGGCACGGGCCTTCGGCCGTGGGCATGAAGAAGGCCACGCGCGCAGGGTCGATGCCGGGCCGTTCCAGCACCTTCATGAAGTCTCCCACCGTCACTTTCGCGGGATAACATTCGTCGCCGGAAGTGTAACGCGCCCCCAGTTCGCGGGTGCGATGGTCTGAGGGCGGCGTGGGCTCGGCATCCAGCCCCACGGCGCGAAAGGCCGACGCGAAAGCGCGCGCGCTGCCCCACGCCATGGGCGGAATGAAGATCCGCTTGCCGGTTAGTGGATGGCCGCCGCCCGCGCTGCGGGGAGCTGCTCTTTCGGCGGTTGATAACATCGCAGAATTCCTTTGCTGTCGAGATACGCTTCGCAGCGCGTCATATAGCCGGCGTCGTTGCCGTGCCCATCGAACTGCAGAATCAGGAGCGGCGCCCCGGCCGCCTCGCGGGCGAAATGCTTGATGTACGAATCGGGCCCGCACTTGAAATTGGTGATGTACACCATGTGCAGGTTGGGACGGCTGGCGGCAATCCGCGCGGCTTCCAGAATCTTGCGGCCCGAGACCCAATACATATTAGTGCTGGGGTCGAGCGATTCGCGCCCGGTCACCAGAAAGTCCAG
>CAZARO010000383.1:0-5742 GCA_964487165.1 uncultured Solibacteraceae bacterium
CCCTGCAGCGGCTCGAACTCAACGGCTGGATCGAGGGCGAGTGGGGCGTCTCGGCTAACAATCGGCGCGCGCGCATGTACAAGCTGACGCCCGCCGGCCGCAAGACTCTGGCCTCTGAGACGGCGCGGTACCGGCAGATGACGGGAGCAATCGCCCGCGTAATGGGGATGGCCTGATGCTGCGGCGCTGGCAACGAAGGCTCCGCTACTGGCTCCACGGCGAGACGCGCACGCGGCTCCTGCGCGAAGAGATGGAATTGCATCTCGAGATGAAAACTCAGGAGCTCATGGAGGATGGCATGGCGGAACAGGACGCTCGCCACGCCGCGCGCCGGCAATTCGGCAACCCCACGGCGCGGCAGGAAGAATCGCGCGAGACTTGGATGGCGCGCTGGCTCAGCGACCTGGTTCAGGACACCACCTTCGCCGCCCGCACCATCCGCAAACAGCCCGGTTTCGCCGCGCTGGCCGTGCTCTCGGCGGCGCTGGGCATCGGCGCCTGCTCGCTGGTTTTCAGCATCGCCAACTTCGCCATCTTCCATACCCTTCCTGTAGCCGACCCGTCGCGCTTGACGAGCATTTCGAACCTGGATTTGCGCGACGGCCGAGCCGGCCGCTCGATGGCGTACCCCGATTTCGCGGATCTGCGCCAGGCGCCATCGTTCCAGGGCATGACCGCGTACTTCGCTTTCATGCCCGCGAGTATCTCCGGCGGGGCCGAGCCGCAGCGCTACTGGGGCACCATCGCGACCGCCAATTACTTCGACGTGATCCGCCCGCGCTTCGCCGCCGGCCACGGCTTCGACCCCGCTCGCGACGATCGCAACGGCGAATCGCCGGTGGCCGTGCTCAGCTATCCTCTGTGGCAGTCGCGCTTCGGCGGCGACCGCGCCATCGTGGGACGCACCATCGAGTTGAATGGCAGCAAAGTAACCGTGGTGGGAGTCACCGCACCCGGTTTTCGCGGCGTCGAATCGATGTTCCTCTCGGACTTCTGGGTTCCGTTCTCGATGCTCGGCAATCTGGCGGCCGTCGGCATGGGCGGCGATCGCCTGACCGACCGCGGGAGCAACTGGCTATCGGCGGCCGGCCGCTTGCGCGACGGCGCCAGCGTATCGTCCGCGGCGGCGGAACTCGACGTCATCGGCAAGCGCCTGCGGACGGCGTGGCCCACCACCAACCGCGACCACGGTTTCCATGTCGAACGCGCCGGCCAGCTCAACCCCGGGATGCGCCGCATGATCATAGTCTTTTTCGAACTGCTGCTGGCCGTGTCGCTGCTGGTCCTTTGCACCGCCTGCGCGAATGTGGCGAATCTGTTGCTGGCGCGCGCCTCGGCGCGGCAAAAGGAAATCGCCACGCGGCTGGCCCTCGGCGCGGGCCGCGGCCGGCTGGTGCGCCAACTCCTCACGGAAAGTATCATGCTGGCGCTGATGGGTGGGGCGGCCGGGTATGCCATTACGCGAGCCGGGGCCGCCGCCATCGGCAGCGCGCGCGTGCCCTTGTCGCTGCCGGTCGATTTTTCCATCGCGCTCGACTACCGCGTCATGCTGTTCAGCATGGGCCTCGCCGCGGTCACCGGAGTAGTCTTCGGACTGGCGCCGGCGCTGCGCGCCACGCGCCCGAACCTGACCGGAGCGCTCAAGGAGGAACGCGCGTCCATCGGCCCGTGGCGTAGATTCGGGCTGCGGAACATCCTGGTGGTGGCGCAGGTCGCGATTTGCATGGTGCTCCTGCTCTGCTCCGGGTTATTCCTGCGCAGCCTCCAATCGGCCGGCACCATCGATACCGGCATGGCCCATCGCAATGTGCTGCTGCTGGCGTTCGACCCGAGCCTGAATCGTTACTCCCCTGAAGAAAAACAGCGCGTCGTGGAGAGCATCCTTACGCGAACCGCAGCCCTTCCCGGCGTGGAATCCGCCAGCCTCACCACCAGCGCTCCGCTCAATATGGAAGGGACGCAGAACGGCTTTACTACCGGCAACGAGAGCGCTCCCATCATGGCCGATATTTACTCGGTCTCGCCGGGCTTCTTTGAGACGTTTGGCATCCGGATGATTCAGGGCGAAGATTTCCGCCCGGGCATTCCCCCGGATGACATCGCGATCGTCAACCAGGCGCTGGCCGACAGGGCGTTCCCCAAAGCGAACCCCATCGGGCGAAGCATTTCGTACCTCGGAAGGACGGTGCGGATCGTTTCGCTGGTGGCCACCGCAAAGGCGCGCACCATCGGCGAGGAGCCTCACCCGTGCCTCTATTTCCCGATCGCCCGGGACGTGCGCGGCAACGATTCGCTCACCGGCATCACGCTCGCCTTACGCACGCGCGGCAATCCGGCCGGATACGCGACGGCGGTCCGCCAGGCCATCGGCACGATCGATCCCGCGCTGGCGGTCTTCGACATCCGCACCATGGACACGCAGATTTCGAAAGCGCTCTTCCTGCCACGCGTGTCGGCGGCGCTATTCGGTCTGGCGGGCCTGATGGGGCTGCTGATCTCGACGGTGGGAATTTACGGCGTGATCAGCTTTTCGGTGGCGCGGCAGACCAAGGATATCGGCATACGGGTGGCGTTAGGCGCGCGGCGCGGGCAGGTGGTCGGCATGGTGCTGCGACAGGGGCTGGTGCTGACCGTGGCGGGGTCCGCTATCGGGATGGCGGTGGCGCTGGCGCTCAGCCGTATAACTGCCAGCCTTCTGTACGGCGTGAGCCCCACCGACACACTGACGTTTCTGGCCGTGCCGGCTATGCTGTGGACGGTCGCGGCAGCGGCCTGCCTGGTACCGGCCCGGCGGGCGGCCACGCTCGATCCTATTCGCGCTTTGCGATGCGAGTAGGAGTAATGCATCCTCACGCGCCTGCTGCGCCATCTATGGAGTCTGGAGCTTTGAGGGAGTAAAGTGGGGTTGGCAACCTGCAGGACCCAGAGGGTACCCCTGGCAACCCGCCCGGCCCGCACTGCTACAGCGACGGGCCGATTGCCAATCGGCGCATAAGGCGCTCTGTGCATTACCAGAAATCAGCACTTCCGGGCTTCGGAACGAAGTTAATGGGGCGAGCCAACAGCTAAAAGTAAATCCACACGCGCAAGACGTACACTAAAGGCGTCAGAGTGCCCTCACGCGCCTGCGGCGCGATCTATGGAGTCTGAAAGCTTGAGGAGCAAAGTGGGCAGGTTGGCAACCTGCTGCGGGTTGGCAACCCGTCCGGCCCGCACCATCGATACAGCGGAAGGCCGATTGCCAATCGGCCGCAGGATGCCATCCTGCCCCACTTGGGACGCTCTGTGCAAACCGAGTTAATGGGGCGAGCCAACAGCTGAGGCCCCGTGTAAGCCGTACACTAAAGGCGTCAGAGTGCGCCCGTCTCACACATTAGGATGAAATTGCCATCGTGGTTGCGTCCCTCGCCCGCCAGCGAGATCGCCGAGATCAATCGCCGCCGCGCGGAGTTCGCCTCCTGGGACGAAGAAAAGCTGCGCGCGCACTTCCACGACTCGCCGGATATCGCGGATGCCGTCGCCATCGTAGCGGTCGTTGCCGCACGCACTCTGCGGCTCGATATGTTCGACGTGCAGTTGCAGGGCGCGCTTGCACTGGCGCGCGGCAAGATCGTCGAAATGCAGACGGGCGAAGGCAAGACTCTGGCCTGCACGCCCGCTGTCGCCTGGTACGCGCGCGCCGGCGGCGGCGTCCATGTGATGACCGTGAACGACTACCTCGCCCGCCGCGATGCCAACTGGATGGGTGACATCTATCAGGCCCTGGGGCTTTCGGTGGGGTGCATTCAGCAGACCATGGGACCGGCCGAACGCCGCGCCGCGTACCGCTGCGACATTACCTACGCTACCGCCAACGAAATCGGCTTCGACTTCCTGCGCGACCAGATCGCCTTGCGTCCCGACGACCAGGTGCACCGCGCTTTCCAGGCCGCCGTGATCGACGAGGCCGATTCCATCCTCATCGACGAAGCCCGCATCCCGCTGGTGCTGGCCGGCGGCGCCATGGATGAGGAGGCGCTGGCGCGGCGCGTCGAACCCATCGTCCGCCGCTTCCATCGCGGCATGCATTTCACGCTCGACGAGTTCGGCCGTAATATCGCTCTCGGCGATGAAGGCATCCGCGTCGTCGAGCGCGCTCTGCGGTGCGGCAACCTCTTCGCCGAAACGAACCTGGCGCTCTACACCGCGGTACACAACGCCATCCACGCGCATTTCCTGTTGCACCGCGACGTGGACTACGTGGTAAAGAACTCCACCATCGAATCCGTCGACCAGTTCAAAGGCCGCATCGCGCAGGACCGCCGCTGGCCCGCCGGCCTGCACACCGCCATTGAGGCCAAAGAGGGCGTGCCGTTCCGCCGCCAGGGCCGCGTACTGGGCTCCATGACGCTGCAGAATCTGGTGGCGCTCTATCCGCAGGTTTGCGGGATGACCGGGACGGCCGCGACCCAGGCCGAAGAATTCCGCCAATGCTACGGCATGGACGTGGAAGCGATTCCCACCAACCGCCCGGTCATCCGCATCGACCATGCGGACGTGGTTTTCCCCAGCAAGGCGGCCAAGGAAACGGCCGTCGCGGAGGTGATCCGCGGCGCGCACTCCGCCGGCCAGCCGGTGCTGGTGGGGACGGCCAGCGTGGAGGAGTCCGAGCGGCTGAGCCGGTCGCTCACCGGCATTCCGCATGGGGTCCTCAACGCGCGCAATGAGGAAGAGGAAGCCGCCATCGTGGCACGCGCAGGCGAGCGCGGCGCGGTGACCATTTCCACTAACATGGCCGGCCGCGGCGTGGACATCCAGCTCGGCCCGGGAGTCGCCGAACTCGGCGGACTGCTGGTGATCGGAACGAATCGCCACGAGAGCCGGCGCATCGACCACCAGTTGCGCGGGCGCGCCGGCCGGCAGGGCGATCCGGGCGAGTCGCGCTTTCTGATTTCGCTGGAAGACGACCTGCTGGTGCGCTACGGCATCGAGGACCAGAAATATCGCCACGATGCCGAGAGCATCCAGCGGCTGGTGGAGGGGCAGAACCTGGAGATCCGCCACTTCCTGGCCAAATATGAGACGGTGATCGAAGGCCAGCGCCAGCGCTTGCAGGAGCGCCGGCAGCAGGTGCTCACGTCGGACACGCCGGAGTTCGAGCGCATGGTGGCGCTCACCACTATCGACGCTCTCTGGGCGGAGCATCTGGCCGCCGTCTCGGAATTGCGCGAGGGCGTGCAGTGGTATTCCTACGGCGGTCGCGATCCGCTGCACGAGTATCTGACGCGCGTCGACACCCTGTACCGCGCGCTGGAGGACGGTCTCGATGCCGAGATCGCCGCGCGCCTGGAAGAGGCGCAAGCCAAGGGAATGGACCCCACCGAGCGCGGCGCCACCTGGACCTATCTCACCACCGACCGGCCTTTCGGCGACTGGAGCGAACGGGTTCTGCGCGGTTTGGTCCGCAAGGTTCAAACTAAAAGCTTATGGGGATGAATCCACTGCACGGAAGAACCGCCCTGGTGACCGGATCGAGCCGGGGAATCGGGCGGGCCATCGCAGTCGAGCTGGCGCGGGCGGGTGCCGCGTTGGTGGTGAATTATCTGCGCCGCCAGGCGGAAGCGGAGGCCACGGTCGAAGAGATCCGGCGGCTCGATCGCGCCTGCGCCGGCGTGCAGGCCGATGTCTCGGTGGCCGGCGAAGTGGCGCGCCTGGTGCGGACGGCCGAAGAGCGCGTGGGCCCCATCGACATCCTGATTAACA
>CAZARO010000384.1:0-5728 GCA_964487165.1 uncultured Solibacteraceae bacterium
AATCTTCCGGCACGAAACTACGAATGGCCAGCTCGCGTTCCACAACCATGGCGAGCGTGGGAGTTTGCACGCGCCCCACCGAGAGGTCCTTCACGTCGTACGCCAAGGCATAGGCGCGCGAGAGATTCATGCCCACCAGCCAGTCGGCGCGGCTGCGGCCGCGCGCGGCGTCGGCCAGCGAATCGTAGTCGCGGCCGGGCCGCAGAGTGTCGAAGCCCCTTCGGATGGCGTCCGGCGTGAGCGATGAGATCCACAGGCGGTTGAAGGGCTTGGAACATTCCGCCGCTTCGTAGATGTAGCGGAAGATCAGCTCGCCTTCGCGTCCGGCGTCGGTAGCGCATACGATGCGCGAGACTTTCGGCGAGTTGAGGATTTTGCGCACCGTCTCAAACTGGTCCTTGGTCTTTTCGTAGACCACCAGCGGCCACGCCGTGGGCAGCATGGGGAGCAAATTGCGCCGCCACTGGCGCCACTCCGGCCGGATTTCGTTCGGCTGCGCCAGCGCGGCCAGGTGGCCGATGGCCCAGGTGACCACGTAGCCGTTGCCGTACAAATAGCCGTCGCCTTTAGTGCCGGCGCCCAGCACGCGCGCGATATCCCGCGCCACCGAGGGCTTCTCCGCCAACACCGCGATGGTCCCGGATTCGCTCACCTATTTAGTGTAGCGGGGCGGGGTTCTACTGAGTCGGATGGCCGGGGAAGTTCAGCTTGCGCTCGACCTCGAACACCCGCCGTTCCAGGATGGCGAGGCGATCCTTGAGGCCCGCCGACTCGCGCTCCGTCTCGGTGAGGCGCGCCCGGTTCGATTCCGCGAAAGAAAAGAACGCCTTGAGAAGTTTCGTCTCGCTGTCGGCAATACTCTCAATGAGGGCATCATGGGTGTGCTGCATCTCGGAGCGAACCCTCGCGATGTCCTGCTTCAGTTCGGCCTTCAGGCCGGTCATGTCGAGTCCTGCTTTCAGGCCAGCCCTCAGGTCGATGATGTCCTGCTTAGTGGCTGGTTCGTGGCCGTAAGACCGGGCACGGCATTTCAATTTCCCAGTCCTTGATCATGGTGCCGTGCAGTGGAAGAAGACGTCTGTCTACCGCGCCGCCGGCTCCAACTCGCCCTCGCGGTAGGCATCCAGGTAATTGGTGCACCCCGGGTCACCTCCCAGCAGCATTTCCAGCGCCAGTTGGTAGGGCCGTGAGCTCTTATCGGCCACGAAAACGCGATTCAGATTGCTGGTCACCGGGTCCACGATTCCGCTATCGGCGCCCGCCTCCACGGCGACATTGAGAAACACCTCGTTGATCAACTTCCGGCACGGCATACCGAAGGAAACGTTGCTCAGTCCGCCAGTGAGGTGGATGGCCTCGCCGTACTTTCCGCGCAGATGGCGGAAGGCGTCGAGGCAGTGCACCACAAACTGGCTGTCCACGGAAATGGGAAAGACCAGGGCGTCGACGAACATCCGTTCGAGCGGTATACCCTTGGCCAGGGCGGCGTCAATTATGTAGGAAGCATTGGCGATGCGCTCCTCGGCGTTCGATGGCATGCCGCTGCCGCCGGCGGCGGTGACCACTACCGGAAGTCCGTGGCTGGCGGCCACATCGAGCGCCTCGATTCGTTCTCGCGAGGCGGAGTTGAGCATGGGCTTCCCGGCCCGGCCCTGGCAGGCCTGAATGCCTTCCCAGAGGATTTCCTGATTGGAAGAATCGATGGACAGAGGCACGGGCGAAAGCGGCTCGACGGCGCCCACCAGCCAGCGCATGGCAGCCTTCTGCTCTGGCAGATTCCAGGAGAATTCGTCCACGTTGAGATCCAGGTAGTCGGCGCCCGCTTTCACCTGCTTGTCGATCAGCGTTTGCAGGTAGCGCATGCCCTCGGCGGCTGTCTCCCCCTCGTAATACATGGCCGCGCGCACCGCTACCATGACGTGTTTCACCCGGCCTTCCTGGTAATCCTGCCGGCTCTTGAATTCTTCCAGGATGGGCAGATAGCGCGTCTCTCCGGCGGTGGTGGTGTAGCGCACCGCTTCTTCGCCCGATGGCGCGGTCACCACCAGCTTGCCTTCGCGCAGCAGCGAGCGCGTGGTATGGATGTTCTCGCCAATCACCCAGAATGGTTTGTTTAGCCCTTGAACTTTCATGACTTGTCAGGTTTTTCGCCCCGATGGTCGCGGCCCAGAAACGCGTTCGCCCACGCACTGGTGCCCCTGAGCGCGCCGTTGCGGATAACCACCGGACCGGCGAGCAGGCTCTCCTCTTCTCCGTAAGACTTGAGGCGCTCGTAAGCCCGCGACCAGATACACTGCTTCTCGCCGACCTCGCACACGCCGTCGTGCGTGCCGCCGCACGGCCCGTTGCGCTGATTCTTGGCGCACTGCGATTCGGGGCAGAGGTAAGCGATTTCCGGCAGCGAACAATCGCCGCAATCCTTGCAATCGAACTGCAGAACTTTCAGGGCATGCTCGGCGCCATGCAGGGCACGCGCCAGCGTGGGTGCGCTTTCGACAGCCTTGTAGACCGCCTGGCCGGCGCGGAAGCCGGCGCTGCCTTCGGCAAACACGTGGTCGTGAACCAGACGGCTGAAGCGGTACGCCAGGGGAGCGGCGGGCGGGTCGCGTTTGGAGCGCAGATATTCGCGATTCACTTCATCGGTCGCGAGGCCGGTGGTCTGGTCCTCTTCCAGATAGTAAAATTCGTCGGGCAGCGAGAAATGGATCTCGCGCGCGAACGTGCGCCAGTCGTCCGGCGCGAAGCCGTCCAGCAGTTCCAGAATTCGTTCGTAGTCTTCGAAACGCAGGTGGCCGCCCAGATACATTCCGCGGTAGCCGAGCCCGCGCGCGATGGCGCATTGTTTAGCGGCGAATTCGAGAAGAAAGGACTTGCCGCGATCGGCTGAGGCGGCGTGCTTTTCGACCAACGCCAGCAGTTTATCGGTGACGGTCACGCCGGGAACTTTGCCGGCATGAAAGTACTGTGCGGCCTTTGGGGTGAGCACGAAAACGTTGGCGATCGCCGGCACGTTCAGCCCGCGCAGCGCCATGTAGCGGACCAGTTCCGACATCTTGCGGGCATCGTACCCGATCTGGTTGATGACGAACTTCGCCCCCGCCTGGATCTTTCGGGCCAGTTTGAAATACTGCGGCATCACCTCGGATTCCAGCCGTTTATAGTTCGTCACCACCGCGCCGGGGAAGAAATGGCCGCCCGAAATCTCCGTGAGAAGCTGCAGCAGCCCCACCGAATCGATATCGAAAACCGGCGACGATTGGCCGTGGTAGCCGGAGACCGGGTAGTCTCCCGAAAGCGCCAGCACGTTGCGGAAGCCTTCGCTGGCCAGCTTCCAGCAGCGGCTTTCGAGCGCATTGCGATTCCAGTCTTTGCAGGAGAGATGAATGATCACCTCCTGCCCGCGCCATACCAGGTCGGTCCCGATGGTATCGGCGCTCAGCATGGCGTGGCCGCCGGGATTATCGGTGATGCTGAGGGCGTCGAAGCGCGGGTGTTCCGCCAGGGCGCGCGCCAGTCCCAGAACGCGGCTGCTGCCGGGATCGGAAATCAGCCCGCGGGAGGTGACCAGTTCGGCGATGGTGACGAAGGTTTGAGTGTTATCGAGCAGGTCGCGCAGGGGGCGCTTGCTCCAGGGGCCGGCGCCGGTTGGGGATTCCAGTGACTTGACGACCATTTAGTACACGTCCCGAACTTTATGCCAACACGTTTGCACCCAGGCTGTCAACCCGCCGGCCGGCCAAGGCGCCCCTTTTCGCGCTGTTTTTTGAGCTGGTGGCGCGCCGCCTGTTAGAATCCAATTCATCCACATGTTTGGAGGACCGATGAGAAACCTGTTCCTCGCGCTCTTGCTCGCCGCCGCCGCGCAGCCGCTGCTCGCCCAGGGAGCCCCGCCGCAGGGCGCCGCCGACCAGCCCTACACCATGGAGTATTATTACAAGACACAATGGGGCCATCAGCAGGAATTCCTGCAGCTCTTTCTGAAAAATCACTACCCGCTGCTTCTGAAGATAGTGGAAAGCGGCCGTATGCTTTCGGTGAAGATCGAGCAGCCCTCGAATCACATGACGGAAGATGCCCGCTGGGATTTCCGGGTCACCATCCGCTTCAAGAATTCCACCCTCGCCACCACCGCCAATCCCGACGAGGATCGACTGATCAAGCAACTCTGGCCCGACCAGGCGACTTACCAGCGCGAAGAGCAGCGGCGCTTTGAGATTCTGCTGGCGCACTGGGACCTTCCCCTCACCGACATCACTCCTGCAAAGAAATAGAGAGGTAGAATGCGACGACTTAGTTCCGCGATCGTTCTTTCGGCCGCCATCGCGGCCGGCATGCTTTTGGCCCAGGACGCCCCGACGACGGGGCCTTATAAGGTGCTCAAGACGCTAAGAGTTGGCGGCGACGGCGGTTTCGACTATGTGTATGCCGACGACGCCGGGCGCCGCTTGTACATCCCGCGCATGGCCCAACAGGGCGGCCGGGTCACGGTTTTCGACCTGGATACGCTCGCAGCTGCCGGCGAAATCGCCAATGCCAGCGGGCACGGCGCGGCCGTCGACCCGAAATAGCACCACGGCTTCGTCAGCAGCAATCCGGTAGTCATGTGGGACACCAAGACGCTCGAAACCGTCAAGTCCATCCAGGTACAAGGCGGCCCTGACGGCATCATGTTCGACCCGTTCAACGGCCGCGTCTATGTCTGGAGCCACCGCGCGCCGAATGCCACCGTGATCGACGCGGCGGACGGCTCCATCGCCGGCACCATCGATATCGACGGAGCGCCGGAACAGTCGGTCACCGATGGAAAGGGCCACATCTACGTCGATGTCGAGGACAAGGCTAACATTGCGGCCATCGATGCCAAGACCATGACGGTGACGGCGCATTATCCGCTCGGCGATAAGGGCAGCACGCCGGCCGGCCTCGCGTTCGACGCCAAGAACCGCATTCTGTTTGTGGCCTGCCGCCAGCCCGCGCCGGGAGTGATGGTGATGATGAGCGCGGATGACGGCAAGATTCTCGGCACCGTGCCGCTGGCCGGCGGCTCGGATGGCGCGGTCTTCAATCCCGCGACTATGGAGGCCTTCAGCTCCGCGGCCAACGCGACGCTCACGGTCGTCAAGGAAAACAGCCCCACCAGCTTCGCGGTGGAACAGATTGTGCCCACCATGACGATGGCAAAGACGTTGACCTTCGACAGTAAGACGCAGCACGTTGTGCTCATCGGCGCCGAACAAACTCCGCCTCCCAATCCCCCGCCGGCCGGAGGACGCGGCGGTCGCGGACAGATGGTGTCCGGCTCGTTCACGATTCTGGTGGTTGGGAAGTAAGTAAGGGCTGGCGAAGGTGCTCCCTAACTGGCGGGCTGAAGCCCACCCCACCCTGGTGGCGCGGGCTTCAGCCGGCCAAAGCGAGCGAAGCTCGACTGGCAGCCGCATCTTTCTCGGTTGGCTGAGCCCCACAATGGCGGCAGAGGCGGAATCTCAGGACAAGTTGTCCCGGAAATCTGCACGCCTTCTTACAGAATCAATAGCATGCAGGGATAGTCCGGGACAAGTTGTCCCGGAGGCCGTCCCCACCGCTCCGACGGCCTAAACTCGAATTTAGCGAACCTTCACCCGCGACATGCGTCTCCAGTCCTGAAGGGACAATTGCGGGACGCCGACTTTGCCGGCCACAGCGCGCAAGCGGTGCCGAGTCGCCAGGGCCGCGAGGTCGGCGCTATCGA
>CAZARO010000385.1:0-5727 GCA_964487165.1 uncultured Solibacteraceae bacterium
GCCCCACTAATTATGCAGGTACGGCTCATAGGCCAATGTAAGTGACATTGGGATGTCATCCTGCCCCACAGCGCGGCAGAGCTGCAACCAAAAGAACATTCACCACAGAGGCGCAGAGACACGGAGAAAAACAAAGTCAAAACCGGAGGGCACAGAGGCGGCAGAGGCCCCAGAGGCGCGATCCTCTGGGGATAAGCGTCTCAGCGCCTTCGGTTCGCGAGAATCGTCGCGGCTGGCGAAGATTCTGGCCTTTAGTAGTACAAGGTGCGCTCGCGTAACTCTATTACGCCAGACTCAATAGCCCGCCGCCCAGCCGGGACCCATTGTCTGATATGCTCAATCGTCATACGCTTATGTCCCGAAAGACACTCTTTTCCGCAATGCTTCTTCTGCTCGTCTCCGTGCTGCTGGTTGCCCAGCAGACCACCGAGCGGATCGACCTGAATGTAGTTCACAAGCTGAAGACCGCCGAACTCGGCGGCGGCGGCGGTTTCGGCGGCGGTGGTG
This sequence comes from uncultured Solibacteraceae bacterium, assembly GCA_964487165.1. GTDB lineage: Bacteria > Acidobacteriota > Terriglobia > Bryobacterales > Bryobacteraceae > PALSA-129. The sequence goes on from CAZARO010000385.1 coordinate 508, forward strand.
GCCGCGGCGGCGGACGCAGGCCCGCTCCCGTGATGGAGACGCTGTTCAACCTTACCGACCATTACGGTCCGCGTCTCACCAACTCGCCGCAATTCCGTGCCGCCGGAGAATGGGCCGTCGGACAGCTTAAGGAATGGGGCATGAGCAACGCTCACCTGGAGAAATGGTCCACCGTGCCGCCTCCCGGTGACGACGGCGGAGGCCGCGGACCGCGCGCGTCCATCCCCAGTTGGGAGATGACCGAATACGAAGGCGCCATGGTATCGCCAACCTACATGCCGATCATCGGTTACCCGCAGGCGTGGAGCGGCAGCACCGATGGCAAAGTCACCGGCGACGCCATCATGGTCGCCGCCCCCACCACCATGGCCGAGATCGACAAACTGCACGCCAGCCTGAACGGAAGCCTGAAGGGCAAGATTGTGCTGCTGGGAGCCGGTCCGGTGGATCTGGCGTTCCCCGATACGCCTCTCGGCACGCGCTACACCGATGCCGAACTGGCTTCGCTCATCCCCGAAACGCTTCCCGGCGATGCCGGCGGCCGTGGAGGGCGTGGCGGACGCGGCGGCCGGCCGCAGATTTCGCAGGAGGAGCAGCGTGCCGTCACGGCGCGCATGGCCACGTTCTGGAAAGAAGAAGGCGCCCTGCTGACCATCGCGACCTCGGGCACCACGCGCGGATCGAGCGGCGTGGTAGCCACCAGCAACGGCTCGTCGCGCAACGGCGATCCCTCCAAGAACCTGCCCTCCATCTCCGTCACGGCGGAGAATTTCAACCGCGTCGCGCGGCTGCTGGAACATAACGTGCCGGTCAAGCTTTCCTTCAATATCCAGACCAAATTCGACCTGGCGCAGACCGATTCGTTCAACGTGATCGCGGAAATCCCCGGTACCACCAAACCCAACGAGCTCGTCATGGTGGGCGGCCACTTCGATTCCTGGCACATGGGCACAGGGGCTACCGATAACGGCGCCGGCGCCACCCTGGCCATGGAAGTAATGCGCATCCTCAAGGCCGCCAACCTGAAGATGGATCGTACCGTCCGTATGGGCCTGTGGGGCGGCGAGGAGGAAGGACTGCTCGGCTCGGCCGCTTACGTGAAGGAACACTTTGCCGACCCGGCCACCATGAAGACCACCGCCGAACACGATGGTTTCGCGGGGTACTTCAATATCGACAACGGCACCGGAAGGATTCGCGGCATTTATCTGCAGGGCAACGAGGCGGAGCGGCCGATTTTCGAGCAGTGGTTCGCCGCCCTCAAGGACCTGACTCCGGGCGTCATCACCATTCGCAATACCGGAGGCACCGATCACCAGTCGTACGATGCCGTGGGCCTGCCCGGCTTCCAGTTCATACAGGATCCCATGGACTACGAAACCCGCACGCACCACACCAACATGGACACCTATGAGCGGGTCCAGCAGGCCGACATGGAGCAGATGGCGATTATCGAAGCCTTCTTCGTCTACCAGGCGGCTACGCGGCCGGATAAATTGCCGCGCAAGGATCTGCCGGAGCCGCGCGGTACTGGCGGCGGACGCGGCAGGGGCGGTAACTAGACAAGTCGTTGATGGCTGCGCAATCAATCAACCGCTTGCTTACGCGCGCGGCTCTGTATGTGGCCTCATACGGAGCCGTGACCGTCAGGGAGCGGATAGTCGTTGATGGCTGCGCGATCAATCAACCGGTTGCTTACGCGCGCGGCTCGGTATGCGGCCTCTTGCGGCGTCAGGGAGCGGATGTGCAAATATTTATAATGCTCTGTTTAGCCGCCTGCAGGAAGCTCATGCGTTTTCCCATGCGATGTCTGGAGCTTTTCGCGGCGGGCGCGTTGCTGGTGAGCGCGCAGTCCGATGAGGTCCACGTCAGCGCCCACGCGTACACGCCGCCGCAGGTCCGGCTGACCGTCGAGACGCAGTTGGTGCAGACGGAGGTGGTGGTGCGCGACCCCCGCGGCCATGCCGTGAGCGGGCTGAAGCAGGGCGACTTCGAAGTTTTCGACGAAGGGAAACCGCGCGACATCGCGGCGTTCTCCGTGGTCCAGCGGGAGGCGGCGATGCCCGCTCCCGCACCCGCGGCGGCGCCGGCAAGCACCAATACGACCCCCGCGAGCGCCGCGGCTGCGCTTCCGCCGCCCCCGCCTCTGCGGTCCACGCTGCTCTTTTTCGACAATCTGCACGAGAGTCCGGCCGAGCTGCAGCGCACCCAAATTGCGGCCCGGAGTTTTATCCGGGACGGTCTGGGGCCGGGCGCGCGGATGGGGATTTACGCGTCGTCGGAAGGGCTGATTCTCGATTTCACCGCCGATACCGGCGCACTCACCGCGGCCATCCAAAAACTGCACTCGCACCAGCGCATCTCCGAGAGCGGATTGCAGCCCTGCCCGCGGATCAATCCCTACCAGGCGTTTCTGATTGCCAACAATCTGGACCTGGACGCGCTCAACGCCGCCGTACAGGAAGCTCAGCAGTGTTCCAGTGCCGATTCGTCTTTGCCGCAGGTAACGGGAAGAAATTCCAAACTCTTGAATCCGGCGAGCATCAAACCAGATCCCAACGTGTTCACGGTTCTGGCGCAGGCGTCGCAGACATGGGAGAAGACGCGCGAAGATTCGCTCAACGCCTTCGATGCCATCGGCAACGCCATGACGCTGCTGGCGCGGGCGCGGGGGACGCGCGTCCTGCTGATGGTTTCCACCGGCTTCCTCACGGGCCTGCTGGACGCGGAGAGGGATGCCGCCACCGACCGCGCTATTCACTCGGGCATCGTGATCAACGCGCTCGATGCCAAGGGCTTGTGGACGGAGGCGCCGGGGCGTCCGTTCGGCGAAATAACGCAGACTGTCGGAAGCTTGTCCACCGCGACCTTCGTGTTCGAAACCACGAACATCGGCTCGCGCAACGACGCCATGAACGCCGTGATGGCGGAGTTCGCGTCGGCCACCGGCGGTCTGTTTTTCCATGACAGCAACGATCTGGCGGGTGGGTTCGCGCAACTGGGCGCCGTTCCGGAGACCACGTACCTGGTGGCGTTCCACCCCGATACCGAAGGCGCTGCGGGCCGGTATCACAAGCTCAAGGTGCGGCTGCGGAAGGGAAACGGCGACTACGTGCAGACGCGGCCGGGGTATGTGGCCGCCCCAAACGGCCCGGGCGTTGGCCCGGCGGAGCCGCGGCCGATTGACCGCGAGGTGCTCGGCTCCGAAGTCGTCTCCCAGTTCCCGGTGCAGCTTTCCGGGCGGCTCGGGAAATCGGACAAGGGCGATCCCACGCTTTCGCTCCTGATCCACGTGGATCTGGCGAAATTGAACTTCGCCGGGCAGGACGGCCGGCACGTGCAGAAACTGGTCTTCATCGGAGCGCTGCTGGATGGCGGCGGCAAAATGGTGGCCGCCAAGGAAGGCGCCATGGAGTTGGCGTTGAAGGACGACACGTGGGCCCGCCTCGCGGCCAGCGGGATTAACGCGACCCTGGGTTTTACCGCGCCCTCCGGACCGTATCGCGTGCGGGTGGTAGTGCAGGATGCCGAGGGAAAGATGGCGTCGCTGAATCAGGCCGTAGAGATCCCGAAGTAAGGGATTTTCGCCCGCTTGGCCAGCGAGTAGCGCTGGGTAATGTCGAAGCCAGAACAGGAGCTTCGCCGCCGCTTGCACCGAATCGTCGAAGGCCGGGATTTGCGTTCTTCGACGACCGCTACCAACGAACTCGCGCAGGTGGTGCGAGTTGTCGCGGACGAACTCGCAGGCGAGGGATCGCCCACGTTCCGCCTGGTGGTGGAAGGCGCGGTGCGCGAGTTCCATCCCATCCTGCGGGACGAAGTCTACCGCATCGCCCGCGAGGCGCTGCGAAATTCCTTTACACATGCGCGGGCGCATCACATCGAAACCGAAATTACTTATGGAGACCGGCTGCTGCGGCCGCGCATTCGCGACGATGGCCGCGGCATCCCGCCGGAGATTCTGGAAGCCGGCCGCTCCGGCACTACGGCCTGAGTGGCATGCGCGAGCGCGCCCGGCAAATCGGCGCCAATCTGGATATCTGGAGCGGGATCGGGACGGGCACGGAGATCGAGTTTAGCGTTGCCGGGGTGATTGCGTATCCAAAATCGGCGAGGCGATTTCGTGTGCCCAGTTTCCGCGGGAAGGCGGAGGCGAGATGGTGAGGATCGCGTCCGCAGCGCGAACAGGCGGACCGCTCCCTGGCGATCGCGGCACGTAACACCCCGTGAACCGGGTGCTCCCGATGCGAGATAATTACGCGCATGGAGGGGCGGTCCGCTATCGCGTTTGTAGTATTTCTGGTTTGCTGCCCTTGTGCTTCCGCCTTAAACCCGTCTCTGGACATCAATCAGTACGCGCACAACGCGTGGACCGTCCGCGACGGCTTTTTCAAAGGCGCCGTCACCTCAATAGCGCAGACACCCGACGGTTATCTCTGGCTCGGTACGGAATTCGGCTTGCTTCGCTTCGATGGCGTTCGGAAAGTTCAATTCCAATTGCCAGCGGGTTCACACCTCCCCAGCGACGATATTCGAAGTCTGCTCGTCGACCGCGATGGGCGTCTTTGGATCGGCACGTTTAAAGGGCTTGCGAGCTGGCACGACGGGAAGTTGAGTAGCTACCGGGAGCTTGACGGACAAGATGTTGCTGAACTCCTTCAGGATCGTCAAGGAACGGTGTGGGCCGGCACGCTGTCGCGGCCGGTTGGGAGGCTCTGCGCGATCCATTCCGGCAGTGTCTATTGCTACGGAGACGACGGGAGTCTCGGTCAAGGAGTGCTCTCTTTATATCAGGACAGCGGCGGCAATCTCTGGGCGGGAGCGGTGTCCGGACTGTGGCGATGGACGCCTGATACTCTGCGACTCTATCCGATTCCGGGCCCCGACATCAATATCCACGGTTTGATCGAGGGCGACAACGGCGCGCTCTGGATCGCCATGCGCGGCGGAATCAGACAACTGGTTAGCGGGAAAGCCGAGGCGTACCCGCTTCCGGGGGTCGCCGGGCAGTTTAGCCCCCATAGTGAGCTTCGGGATCGCAATGGGGGACTGTGGATCTCAACCGGGGATCGCGGGCTTCTGCATTTGCACGAGGGGGGGACAGATCTGTTTGACCGGTCTGACGGTCTATCGAGCAACGATGTTGGGCGTCTCTACGAAGACCGGGAAGGCAATATTTGGGCGGCGACAGCCAACGGTCTCGACCGCTTTCGCGATTTC
>CAZARO010000386.1:0-5719 GCA_964487165.1 uncultured Solibacteraceae bacterium
GGCCGGCGGTGCCGGTGCCCGGAGCGGACCCGTTGATATTGACGTAGTTGTCGATACGGATTCCGTGAGTGCCCACATATCCGATTTGCGCGTTCAAGGTCGGGGAGAACTCACGCTGCACAAAAAAGTTCCAGGTCTGGTAATAGCCGCGGTCGAAGTTCTGTGGGAAGGTCACCGTGCTGATGTTGGGCAGGTACGTGATGGGGGAAGAGGTAGGCGACGGTTTGATCACGCCCTGGGTGATGGTGGGGAACGTCGCCGTCGGAATGCCGTCCGTGAGGTTGACCTGCGTCGCTCCATCGGAGTTAGGCACGCCGGCGTAGCTGACGAACTGGTAGGCGAGCGGCTGTTGGTAGAAGTTATTCACCACCGAGGGATACTGATTGCGCTGATTGCGCATGTTATCGGGGTCCACGCTGATGCCGTAGCCGCTGCGGATCACGGTCTTTTCGTTGAGCCGGTAAGCGAGTCCGAGGCGTGGGGCGAAACCCTTCTTACTGGCGTTCCCACCGGCGTTCCACGGGGTGCCACCTTCACCACCTACATAGATATTTTCGGTGGCGGGATCGAAACGGACAGCGCCGAAGTAGTCGTGCGAGTAAATGGGGTAATATTCCCAGCGGAGACCGTAATCAATGGTAAGTTTTGGGCTGACCTGCCACTGATCGCGCGCGTAGACCGACCATGTGGAAAAACGCAGCGAGTTGGGATCGTTGTATTGGGTGACTTTGCCGGTTTCATCCGGATATCCGAGCAGGAACTGCGCCCACGAGTTGGAGGGCGTGCCGGCGTTGATGGCGGCGCCGCCGGCTGAGGTCGGAAGGGCGGCCAGCGAACCGTTGAAGTCGAAGGTGCCGCGGGCGGTGCCGAAGGTTCCACCCTGGGGCTGAAAGTGGTTCAGCGCGCCCTTGTCGTATTCCCAGCCGAAGCGCAGGTTGTGCGCGCCCTTGGTCTTCGACAGGTTCAGGACGGCGGTATATTGATTATCGCGGAACTCGAACGGGCTGCCGGTATTGGTGTTGCCTATATTGGCGATGCCCGCTGTCTGAAAGCCCGGAATGCCTGCGTAGTTCGGACCGATACCGTTAGTGCCGGGAATTTTCAGAACGCCCGTGCCGTAGTCGCCATCTATTTGGTCGCCATTGGCGCCGATGTGCTGCCGGGTGTAGCCGGCGTTGCCGTCGAGCACCAGGGTGGGAGAGAGGCTATACGTCATGCCCGCCGCAGTCACCTGCACACGTCCCCCGGCATTGATCGGATTGCCGCCATTGAAGGCATCGCCGGCGTCTTTACCCAGCACGAACGGGTCGATGATGTTCATGGGAGAAACGCTATAACGGCCCCAGACCATCGCCTTCTCATTGGGATTGTAATTGGCCTTCCAATCCCAGCGATTGACGATATAATGCGTGTCGCCGTAAGCATCGTAGTTCGTCAGGAATTGATTCCTGGTCAGCGACGGCAGTTGGCCCGCAAGCGTAGCCGACGCCGAAGCGATACGGTTGGCGGGAATCATATTGTTCGGGAACGGTGTCCGGCCGGTACCGTTCGCGGCGCCGGTGAGCGGATCGTAGATGGTGGTGCCGGTGGCACTGAAGTCGCCGGTACGCATGGCGGCCGTGGGCAGCGTCAGGTTCACATCGCTGGCGTACTGGGCCTGGCGCGTGCTCTCGTAATCCATGAACCAGAAGAGTTTGTTTCGACCGTGAACGATTTTGGGAATCCAGACCGGACCGCCGATGGCGAAGCCGAACTGGTTCAAGATGTTCTTGGAAAGGCGGCCGGGATGGCTGAAGTAGTTGTTGATGGCAGTGATATCGTTGTTGGTATTCCGTTCGAATGCGACTCCGTGGAGGTCATTGGTTCCGGATTTGATGGTGACGTTGATAGCCGCGCCGCCAGCCGAGCCCTGCTCAGCGTCGAAGGCGTTGGTGCTTACGCTGACGGTATCGATGGCTTCCGGCGAAGGCACATATGCGATGTTCACAGGTAGCCATGGGTAGGCGTCGATCGCGCCATCGAGGCGGGTGTTGTTGGCTTGCGACGAAATGCCGTTCTCGGATACCGTGATGGCGCGCTGCGGATTGCCCGCGGCCGAATTGGCTTCGCCCGTGCCCGCCGTCGTGTTAGCGCCCGGTTGCAGCAGGAGCAGCGCTTGGAAATTCTTGCCTTCGGAGCCGTTGTAAGGCAGGCTCTCCACTTCCGTCGGCGTGATCTCCGCATGGATATCGGCTTTGTCGGTCTGCAGAACAACCGAGTCGGCCGAGACTATTACCGACTGAGTAACCGTCGAAATGGAGAGTTGCACGTCTACGCGCCGCACGCCTGAAACTTGCACCTCGACCCCCGTCTCGGTGAAAGTACTGAACGATTTGGCGGTCACAGTTACTTTGTAGAAACCGCCCTGGAGTTCTGTGAAACGGTACACACCGCGAACGTCGGTGTCGGTTTCACTTTTAACATTTGTACCCTGGTTGACAGCTTCCACGTGCGCCCCGGGAACGGGTGCACCGGTTGGATCGTTCACGTTTCCGGTCAACGACCCGTAAAGAACCTGGGCGTTAGCAGTACGCCCACCCAATGCAACCAAAGCAAGGATGCACAGGGTCCAACGAAGACCCGGTCTTTTCATATCGATGAACTAACCTCCGGAATAACTTCCCACTGGAATTGGATTTGACGGATACAGGGAATGCCAAGGACGAGAGCGAGACTCGTCTGGAACATGCTCGCAGCGAGTCCGCCGCAACTGGCAAAGCGGCTGACACACCTTCGACAAATTCAGATCCTAACCTAAGCAAGTGATTTAGTTGTATAACGAAACAAAGTGGAAGTCAAGCCTAAAGCCCTCCCCGCCGTGCTGTTGTCCACCCCCGGTTTTCTATCTTTCAGCCGCCGCCCTTACCGGCTTGCATTCGTCTCTGCAATGCAGGTATAGTCTTGTTCCACAACGAAAGCTCTGCGAGACGCACCGGCCAGGTCTATGAAAAAACCATCTCCCCCATCCGCTTCCCCGGCGGCGGCAAAGGCTCCCGCCTATCGAAATTCTGCCCTGCCGCCCGCCAAACGCGTTAAGGATCTGCTTGCCCGCATGACGCTCGAAGAAAAGGCCGCGCAGATGATGTGCGTGTGGCAGAAGAAGGCCGAAACCCTGGTCGACGAGAAAGGTAATTTCGACCTTGCGAAAGCCAAAAAGGCCTTCCGCCATCGCCGCGGCCTGGGCCAGGTGGGCCGCCCCAGCGATGCCGGCGGCGCTCGCGATTCGGCCGATAACCGCACCGCCCGCACCATGGCGGTGCTTACTAACGATATCCAGAAGTTCTTTCTGGAACATAGCCGCCTGGGCATCCCGGTAATCTTTCACGAAGAGTGCCTCCACGGCCACGCCGCCATCGGTGGCACCAGCTTCCCGCAGCCTATCGGCCTGGCCGCCACGTTTGACCCTGAACTTGTGGAACAACTCTTCTCCATGACTGCGGCCGAGGCGCGCGCGCGCGGCGCGCACCAGGCGCTCACCCCGGTTGTCGATGTGGCCCGCGATCCTCGCTGGGGCCGCGTGGAAGAGACCTACGGCGAAGACCCGTACCTGGTCTCGCGCATGGGTATCGCCGCGGTGCGCGGCTTTCAGGGCGACGCCACCTTTCGCGACAAGCGCCACGTCATCGCCACGCTGAAACATTTCGCGGCCCACGGCCAGCCCGAATCGGGCATGAATTGTTCCCCCGTGAATGTCTCCGAACGGCTGCTGCGCGAGACCTTCTTGTATACCTTCAAACAGGCGCTCGACGAGGGCGGAGCCCTGAGCGTGATGGCATCCTATAACGAGATTGACGGCATCCCCTCGCACGCCAACCGCTGGCTGCTGCGCGACGTCCTGCGCAAGGAATGGGGCTTCCAAGGCTTCGTTGTCTCCGACTATTACGCCATCACCGAGCTGAAATCGCGCAAGGATGTAGGCGGCCACGCCGTGGCGCCGGATTTCAAGGAAGCCTGCCGCCAGGCCGTCGAAGCCGGCGTCAATATCGAACTGCCCGAGCCGGATTGCTACCTGCACCTGGCGGAACTCGTCCGCAAAGGCGTCCTCAAGGAGCGCCAGCTCGACGACCTGGTCGCGCCCATGCTCCACGCGAAATTCCAATTGGGACTCTTCGACGACCCCTACGTCGATCCCGATGCCGCCGACGCCCTGGTGGGCTGCGACGCCCATCGCCAACTGGCGCTGCAGGCCGCCCGCCAGACCATCACCCTGCTCAAGAACGAAAACAATCTCGTGCCGCTCTCGCTCGACGCCATCCGCACCATCGCCGTCATCGGCCCCAACGCCAACCGCAGCCTGCTCGGCGGCTACAGCGGCATTCCCAAGCACGACGTCAGCGTCTTCGAAGGTATCAAGGCTCGCGTCGGCGACCGCGCCCAAGTGCTCTATAGCGAAGGCTGCAAGATCACCGTCGGCGGCTCCTGGGTGCAGGATGAAGTGGTCGCTCCCGATCCCGCGGAGGATCGCAGGCAGATCGCCGAAGCCGTCAAAGTGGCCCAGCAGGCCGACGTCATCGTGCTCGCCATCGGCGGCAATGAACAGACTTCGCGCGAAGCCTGGGCGTTCTGGCACCTGGGCGACCGCCCCAGCCTGGACCTCATCGGCCGCCAGGAAGAACTGGTGCGCGCCATGCTCTCCACCGGCAAACCGGTGGTGGTGTTCCTCTTCAACGGCCGCCCGCTTTCCATCAACTCGCTCAGCCGCGAGGTGCCGGTGATTTTCGAGTGCTGGTACCTGGGACAGGAAACCGGCCACGCCGTGGCCGAAGTCTTATTCGGCGATTCGAACCCCGGCGGCAAGCTGCCCATCACCATTCCGCGCTCCGCCGGCCACCTGCCGGCGTTTTATAACTACAAGCCCACCGCCCGCCGCGGCTATCTCTTCGACGATGTAACTCCGCTCTATCCCTTCGGCTTCGGGCTGAGTTACACTACCTTCACCATCGACAACCTTCACCTCGATCGCAAGAAGATCAAGCTCGGAGCTTCGGCGCGCGTATCGGCCGACGTCACCAATACCGGCGCGCGCAGCGGCAGCGAGACGGTGCAGATGTATATTCGCGATGTATTCAGCTCGGCCACCCGGCCGGTGAAAGAGCTGAAAGGCTTCCGCCGCGTGGTCCTCACACCGGGCGAACAGCGGACAGTGACCTTCGACATCACACCCGAACTGCTCAAGTTCTACGATGCCAATATGAAATACACTGTGGAGCCGGGCGATTTCGAAATCATGGTCGGTAATTCCTCCCGCGACGCCGACCTCCAAAAAGTAATCCTGGCGGTAACATGAGCGAGCCAACGGTTCAGAAGCTTTCGTTTTTCGAAAAGGCAGGCTACAGCCTCGGCGACGGCGCAGCCAACTTCGTCTTCCAGACGATGATCCTGTTCCAGTTGAATTTCTACACCGACACTATGGGGATCGTGGCCGCCGTGGCCGGCTCCCTGCTGCTGGTGGGACGGCTCTGGGACGCCTTCTTCGACCCCATGATGGGTCTCATGGCCGATCGTACCAACACCCGCTGGGGTAAGTTCCGGCCGTGGGTGTTATGGACCGCGCTGCCGTGGGGAGTGGTCATGGTAGTCGCCTATACTACGCCTAACTTCTCCGCCGCCGGCAGAATTGTCTACGCGTGCGTCACGAACATCATGCTCATGACGCTCTACTCCGCCAACAACACGCCGT